>NZ_LOYC01000020.1:0-1175 GCF_001524725.1 Burkholderia sp. MSMB1072 | reverse complement strand
ATGACGGATGTAGTGATCGTATCGGCCGCGCGGACCGCGGTCGGCAAATTCGGCGGCTCGCTGGCAAAGATTGCGGCGCCGGAACTGGGCGCGACGGTGATCCGCGCAGTGCTGGAGCGTGCGGGCGTGAAGCCCGAGCAGGTCAGCGAAGTGATCATGGGCCAGGTGCTGACGGCCGGCTCCGGGCAGAACCCGGCGCGGCAGTCGCTGATCAAGGCGGGACTGCCGAACGCCGTGCCGGGGATGACGATCAACAAGGTGTGCGGCTCGGGCCTGAAGGCCGTGATGCTGGCGGCCAACGCGATCGTCGCGGGCGACGCGGAGATCGTGGTCGCGGGCGGCCAGGAGAACATGAGCGCGGCGCCGCACGTGCTGCCGGGCTCGCGCGACGGGTTCCGGATGGGCGACGCGAAGCTGGTGGACACGATGATCGTCGACGGGCTGTGGGACGTGTACAACCAATACCACATGGGTATCACGGCGGAGAACGTCGCGAAGGAATACGGGATCACGCGCGAAGCGCAGGACGCGTTCGCGGCGCAGTCGCAGAACAAGGCGGAAGCCGCGCAGAAGGCCGGGCGCTTCGACGACGAGATCGTGCCGGTGTCGATTCCGCAACGCAAGGGCGAGCCGCTGCAGTTCGCGACCGACGAGTTCGTGCGTCACGGCGTGACGGCGGAGTCGCTGGCGGGGCTGAAGCCGGCGTTCTCGAAGGACGGTTCGGTGACGGCGGCGAACGCGTCGGGGCTGAACGACGGCGCGGCGGCGGTGCTGGTGATGTCGGCGCAGAAGGCGGCGGCGCTGGGGCTGACGCCGCTTGCGCGGATCAAGGCGTACGCGAACGCGGGCGTGGATCCGAGCGTGATGGGCATGGGTCCGGTGCCGGCGTCGCGCCGGTGCCTGGAGCGCGCGGGCTGGACGCCGGGCGACCTGGACCTGATGGAGATCAACGAGGCGTTCGCGGCGCAGGCGCTGGCGGTGCACAAGCAGATGGGCTGGGACACGTCGAAGGTGAACGTGAACGGCGGGGCGATCGCGATCGGTCATCCGATCGGCGCGTCGGGTTGCCGGATCCTGGTGACGCTGCTGCACGAGATGGTCAAGCGCGATGCGAAGCGCGGGCTGGCGTCGCTGTGCATCGGCGGCGGGATGGGCGTCGCGCTCGCGGTCGAGCG
>NZ_LOYC01000019.1:0-37456 GCF_001524725.1 Burkholderia sp. MSMB1072 | reverse complement strand
ACATCAAGGACCCGACGCAGAACATCGTGTGGGTCACGCCCGAAGGCGGCGGCGGGCCGAATTACCCGAACATGTAACGCAACGCATCCCCGCGCCCCGCGGGCGCGAACGAACCGGAGTGAGACGATGAGCAATGCAGCGAAGGAAGTCGTGGTGGTGAGCGGTGTCCGTACCGCGATCGGCGATTTCGGCGGGAGCCTGAAGGATTTCTCGCCGACCGACCTCGGCGCGAAGGTCGTCGCCGAAGTGCTGGCGCGCGCGAGCGTGCCGGGCGACGCGGTCGGGCATGTCGTGTTCGGCCACGTCGTGAACACCGAGCCGAAGGACATGTATCTCGCGCGCGTCGCGGCGATCAACGGCGGCGTCGCGCAGCACACGCCGGCGCTCACCGTGAACCGCCTGTGCGGCTCGGGCCTGCAGGCGATCGTGTCGGCCGCGCAGACGATCATGCTCGGCGACGCCGACGTCGCGATCGGCGGCGGTTCGGAGAGCATGAGCCGCGCGCCGTACACCGTGCCGGCCGCGCGTTTCGGCCAGCGCATGGGCGATGCGAAACTCGTCGACATGATGCTCGGCGCGCTGCACGACCCGTTCCAGACGATCCACATGGGCGTGACGGCCGAGAACGTCGCACGCAAGTACGACATCTCGCGTGACGCGCAGGATGCGCTGGCGCTCGAGTCGCATCGTCGCGCGGCGCGCGCGATCGCGGAAGGGCGCTTCAAGGATCAGATCCTGCCGATCTCGATCCGCACGAAGAAGGGCGAAGTCGCGTTCAACACCGACGAGCACGTGCGGCACGACGCGAGCGCGGACGATTTCACGAAGCTCAAGCCTGTGTTCGTGAAGGAGAACGGCACCGTGACGGCCGGCAACGCATCGGGCATCAACGATGCGGCCGCCGCCGTGCTGATGATGAGCGCGGACGCCGCGCGCGCGCAGGGCGTGAAGCCGCTCGCGCGTCTCGTGTCGTATGCGCACGCGGGCGTCGATCCGGCGTACATGGGCATCGGTCCGGTGCCGGCCACGCAGAAGGCGCTTGAACGCGCGGGCCTGACGATCGCCGATCTCGACGTGATCGAAGCCAACGAGGCGTTCGCCGCACAGGCCTGCGCGGTCACGCAGGAGCTCGGCCTCGATCCCGCGAAGGTCAACCCGAACGGCTCGGGCATCTCGCTCGGTCACCCGATCGGCGCGACCGGCGCGCTGATCACGGTGAAGGCGCTGTACGAACTGAAGCGTATCGGCGGCCGTTACGCGCTCGTGACGATGTGTATCGGCGGCGGCCAGGGGATTGCCGCGATCTTCGAGAACATCTGATAATCGACCGCTCGGCATCCGAATACACAGGACATTTCATGGCCATCGAAACCGTCGGCGTCGTGGGCGCCGGAACCATGGGCAACGGCATTGCGCAAACCGCCGCCGTTGCAGGACTGAACGTGGTGATGATCGACGTCAGCGACGCCGCGCTCGACAAGGGTCTCGCGACGCTGAAGGGCAGCCTCGAGCGGCTCGTGTCGAAGGACAAGCTCGACGCGGCCGCACGCGATGCGGCGCTCGCGCGCATCGCGACGTCGACCGACTACGCGAAGCTCGCGGCGGTCGACATCGTGATCGAAGCGGCGACCGAGAACTTCGAGCTGAAGGGCCGCATCCTGAAGCAGATCGAGGCCGTCGCGCGCCCGGACGCGATCATCGCGACCAACACGTCGTCGATCTCGATCACCGCGCTCGCGGCGCCGCTCGCCGATCCGTCGCGTTTCCTCGGCATGCATTTCTTCAACCCGGTGCCGCTGATGCCGCTCGTCGAGATCATCCGCGGGCTGCAGACGAGCGACGCGACCGCGTCGGCCGTGCGCGCACTGACCGAGCGTTTCGACAAATCGCCGATCGGCGTGCGCAATTCGCCGGGCTTCGTCGTGAACCGGATCCTGGTGCCGATGATCAACGAAGCGTTCTTCGTGCTGGCCGAAGGCATCGCGTCGGCCGAGGAGATCGACGCGGGGATGAAGCTCGGCGCGAACCACCCGATCGGACCGCTCGCGCTGGCCGACCTCGTCGGGCTCGACGTGTGCCTCGCGGTGATGGACGTATTCCTGAAGGACTTCGGGGATCCGAAGTATCGTGCGTGCCCGCTGCTGCGCGAGATGGTGTCGGCGGGGCGGCTCGGGCGGAAGACGGGGCGTGGGGTGTACGACTACGGCAAGTAAGCGGCGCATCGGTGCCTCTTCGCGCGGCCGCCTTCGGGCGGCCGTGTGCATTGTGCGGCGCGCGCGGCGAGATTACGCGTCGAGTATCGACAGATCGCGCGGCAGCGCGCGCTTGAACATCGCCAGAAGCTGCCGCGCCGCCTTCGGCGGCAGCGTGATCGCATGGCGCACGGCCGCCGCGATCTGGATCATCATCAGTTCCGCGAATGCGCTGCGTTGCGCGCGGGTCGTGTCGGGCGCGACGTCTGCCAGCGCATTCGCGAACAGTCCGGCCAGGAATTCGCCGTCCGCGCGATCCAGTTCCTGCAGCGCGCGATCGGCCTGCGTCGCGCGCCAGATGTCGCGCATCAGCGGCTCGTCGACGAACATCCGGTAATAGCTGTCCGTGATGCGTGCAAGCGTGCCGTGCAGATCGTCGAGCGTCTTCATCGTGGCGAGATCGCGCCGCACGCAGTCGTGGCCAACCTCGTTGTAGCGCTCCGCGAGCGTGCCGATCACGGCCGTCTTGTCCGGAAAGTACTGATACAGCGACCCGAACGAAATGCCCGTGCGTTCGACGATGTCGCTCATCCGGAACGCGTCGCAGCCTTTCTCGATCATCACTTCCGATGCGCATGCAAGGATGCGCTCGAACCGCTCGCGGCTGCGCTGCTGCGTCGGTACCAGCCGCGCCCGCGCCGGCGCGTCCGCCGCCGCGGCGGGCTCGTCGCTCTGCCCCGATTTTTGCCGGCCCATGCCGCCTCCTGAAAAACTTGACGTTATTAATGCGAGAGTCTATCGTGTTTTTAAAACGCGAGACATTCTCGTGTTTTTCCATGAAGGAGACGCGCATGTCGGCACTTCCCATCCTCATCGTCGGCGGTTCGGGCAAGACGGGCGCCCGCGTCGATGCCCGGCTGCGCATGCGCGGCCTCGCGACGCGACCGGTGTCGCGCACGTCGGCGGTCCGCTTCGACTGGACGGCACCCGAAACCTGGCCGGCCGCGCTCGATGGCGTGTCGGCCGCTTATGTGACCTACCAGCCCGATCTGGCCGTCGAAGGCGCGGTGGACGCGATCGCCGGATTTGCGCGGCTCGCGCGGGAGCGCGGCGTCGAGCGCGTGGTGCTGCTGTCCGGGCGGGGCGAGCCGCGTGCGCAGGCCGCCGAGGCTGCGCTGCAGGCGTCGGGCGTAGGCTGGGGTGTCGTGCGTGCAAGCTGGTTCAACCAGAACTTCTCCGAAGGCTATCTGCTCGACGGCGTGCTGGCCGGCGAAGTCGCGTTGCCGGCCGGCGCGGTGCCCGAGCCGTTCGTCGATGCGGACGACATCGCGGACGTGGCCGTGGCCGCGCTCACCGATGCGCGGTTCGCGGACCGCGTGATCGAGGTCACGGGCCCGCGCGCACTGACGTTCGCCGAAGCGGTCGGCGAAATCGCACGGGCTGCCGGGCGGCCGATCGCCTATCGCGAGATTGCGCACGATGCGTTCGTCGCGGGGCTGCGCGAGGTCGGCGTACCGGCGCCGGTCGTCGCGCTGCTCGACGACCTGTTCGACGTGGTGCTCGACGGGCGCAACAGCGCGGTGACACAGGGCGTCGAGGCCACGCTCGGGCGCCCGGCGCGCGATTTCGCCGACTATGCGCGTACGGCCGCCGCGACCGGCGTGTGGAACGCCCGACCATGATCGCGTTCGTGACTTCGGCGTTGTTGTGGGGTTCCGCCGTTGGCTGCGGGCTGATGGCCGGCGTGTACTTCGCATTTTCGGCGTTCGTGATGACGTCGCTCGGGCGGCTCGCGCCGCCGGCCGGCGCGGCCGCGATGAACGCGATCAACGTCGACATCGTGCGTTCGTCGTTCATGCCGCTGTTCCTCGGCACGACACCGATGGCGCTCGCGCTCGTCGTGATCGCGCTGTTCGATCGCGACTCGCCGGGCGCGATGGCGGCGCTCGCCGGCGGCGTGCTGTACGTGTTCGGCATGTTCGCGGTGACGATGGCCGTCAACGTACCGCTCAACGACGGGCTCGCCGCGGCCGATCCGGCCACGACGCACGGCGCGGCGCTGTGGGCGCGCTACCTGCACGACTGGACGAGGTGGAATCACGTGCGCACGGTGGCGTCGGCGGCCGCGTGCGCCTGCTTCATCGTGGCGATTGCGGCGCGGTAGCGGTCGCGCCGCCGTTACGCATAAAACGCCGACGGCGACATCCCGAAGTGCCGCTTGAACATCGCGGAGAACGCGCAGTGGCTGCTGTGGCCGACGATTCACTCGGGCTCGGGTTCGTGCATCCGTTGCCGCGACACGTTCAACCAACGCGCGATCCTGCCGCCCGCGAGTTGCCACTCGAACGGATTGCGGAAGTCGAAGGTGTACAGCTCGCGTCGAAGATACGGCCAGCACCCACGTAGACCCCGGGACACCCGCGAGCGCTCGATGCGCGAGGGTCGCCACGTGTCGTGCCACGGAAAGTTCGTCGCCATACCCGAGCGCCGTCGCGGTAACCGGAAATTGAGCGCATACGCGTACCGCGGCTGGTCCGAGAAGTTTGCCCCCGCGGCATGCAGCGTGCGCCCCGCATGCACGGTGCAGTCTCCCGGCATCAACGGACACGCCACGGCGCGCGCCGGATCGAATCCGCCGACACACTCGAGTCCATGGGCGGTCACGTCGCCCCCGAGCGGTGCATGCGGAAGGACGTCGTACAGATGCGACCCGGGGATGAACTGCATGCACCCGTTGTCGATCGACACGGCTTGTAACGGAATCCAGAAGTTGACTTCGCGATGGTCGATGCGCGCGTCGGTAAATGCGTCGTCCTGATGCCACGGCGTCACGGTGTCCGTATGCGACTGCTTCAGGAAAAAACTATCACCGGCGAAACGAACGTTCGGGCCGAGCAGCGTCTTGGCGATATCGAACGCGGCGCGGCGGATACGGAGCCTCGATAGCCGACGCTCGAAATAGGATGCCCAGTGGAGTTGGAGAAGTTGAGGGTCGAAATCGCGCCCGTTCGACTCGGGATAGAAATCGAACATCAGGCCCTCGGCGTAGCCCGTGCGGCCGCCGAGCAGACGATGGCCGATTTCGCGCAAGTCTTCGATCTCCGAGATGTCGATCAGCCCGTTGATGACCGCAAAGCCGTCGTGATGGAACCGGGACCGAAGATTGGCTTGCATTGGAGCCCTGACGATGAGTTCACGGATCGCGAAGCGATGCAGACGGCCTCTGACTTGTCGATTTTCGTATTTTCGCGCGGGACGCTTCTGTTCGATATCTTACGTTGATTGCCGACGGCGGAGCAGTCCGACGAGTCGTACGACAAGGGCGACGCCGCACGGTCCGGCTCGCGCGAGGTATTTCGACGGCCGGTCTTGACGCGTGATGCACGTGCGCGAAGGCCGGCCGTTCTCGCGTCAGTACCCCGACCCGCCGCCGCCCTGATCCGTGACGATCGCCACTCCCGAACTCGTGCCGAGCCGGGTCGCGCCGGCCTCGAGCATCGCGAGCGCGGCCGCGCGGTCGCGCACGCCGCCCGACGCCTTCACGCCGAGCGTCGGCCCGACCGTGCGGCGCATCAGCGCGACATCCGCGAGCGTCGCGCCGCCATGGCCGAACCCGGTCGACGTCTTCACGAACGCGACGCCGAGCTCGCGGCACATCTCGCACACGCGCACCTTCTCGTCGTCGGTCAACAATCCCGTTTCGAGGATCACCTTGAGCGGCACCGTGCCGCAGGCGCGGTGCACGGCGTCGATGTCGGCCTTCACGTCGTCGGCGCGGCCGCTTTTCAGCGCGCCGATGTTGATCACCATGTCGATCTCGCCGGCGCCCGCCGCGATCGCGGCGGTAGCTTCGAATGCCTTCGCGGCGGATAGCCCCGCGCCGAGCGGAAAGCCGACCACGGCACAGACGAGCACGCCGGTATCGGCCAACTCGCGCGCGGCAAGCGGCACGTTCGCCGAATTCACGCAGACCGAGTAAAAGCGATGCTCGGCCGCCTGGCGGCAGAGTTCGCGGATCTGCGCGTCGCTCGCGTCGGGCGCAAGCAGCGTGTGATCGATGGTTTGGGCGAGTTGGGCGTTGGAAAGCGGCATGTGTCAGGACTCCACGGATCGTGTGCGGAAAGGGCACACGGAAAGTTGATGTTTTCACATCGGTTTGTTACAAATACGACATTCCGGCCGGGCCTGCGCGCCCGGCACGACGAGCGACTCACGCGACGGGCACGCAGGATACAGGCATGGAAACAAAGAAGGGCGAACGGATCAAGACATTGATGAACGTGCTGCAAGGGCAGAACGCGATTCATCTGCGGGAAGTCGCCGAGCTGTTCGGCGTGTCCGAAATGACGATCCGCCGCGATCTCGCGGACAACCCGCATGGCCTCAGCCTGATCGGCGGCTACGTGACGCGCCATTTCGCCGCGCAGCGCAGCGACATCGGCGAATACCTGATCAGCGCCGAGAACAACCGGCAGACCGAGGAAAAGCGCCGTATCGGCAAGCTGGCCGCGCAGTTCGTGACGACCGGCGACACGATCTTCGTCGACTGCGGGTCGACCACGCCGTTCGTCGTCGATTTCATTCCGGACGACCTCGAATTCACGGCGGTCTGCAATTCGCTGAACGTGTTCGCGAAGCTGCAGCAAAAGCCGCATTGCAACGTGATCCTGTGCGGCGGCGCGTATCACCGCCAGAACATGGTGTTCGAATCGGTCGCCGAAACGGGCATCCTCGATTCGGTGCGCGTGTCGAAGGCGTTCATCTCGGCGGCCGGCGTGAGCGATCGCTGCGGCGTCACGTGCTTCAACTTCCACGAAGTCGATGCGAAGAAGAAGGTGATGGCGCGCGCGCAGAACCGCTTCCTGCTGGTCGATCACACGAAGTTCGACGAAGTGCGCGCGGCCTATTTCGCCGAACTGACCGATTTCAACTACGTGATCTCCGACGGGCAACTGAGCCGCCGCTACGAAACCGCGATCCGCGAACACGGGATCGCGCTCGTGACCTGATGCGGCGCGCGCGTGCAGCGCGCCGGGCGTCGCGCTATTCATCGCGTCAGGCATCGCGCGCTTCCGCCGCGCTCAAGTAGCCGGTGACCACCTCGAAGCGGCGCGACGCACCCGGCGCCAGCGCCGCGACGTGACCCTTGCGGCGTTCGGCTTCGTAACCTTCCGGCTCGCAGGTCGACGGCAGCGCGAACGCGGCGACCTGCTGATCCGCGTTGTGCAGGATCCAGCGCGTCGCATGCGGGAATTGCGCGGGGCGGTACGCGGTGTGGAACGCGCCGCCGTCCGGATGCGCGAGCCGGAAATGCGCGACGCCGTCGGCATCCGCTTGCACGTCGTTCATGAAGAACACGATCTCCGGGTCGTACAGCGCGGGCGCATCGAGCGTCGCGAGCCGCGCCGGTTCGCGCGCGAGCGTGGCCGTGTAGTTGCGCCACGCAGCGGTCGGCTTCACGTGCGCGGGCACGCTGTCGCGCAGCCGCATGCCGCCGTGCGGGAGCGATTGCACGAAGCGGCCGCCCGGCACGTACGCGTAATTCAGGTGGGCCATGTACATCAGGTCCATCGGCGCGCCGCCGAGATTCGTCACCTCCATCGCGATCGTCATCCGCGCATCGTGCTCCGTCAGCCGCACCGACGGACGCGCGACGTAGTGGCTGCCGAAGCCCTGCACGTACTCGTATTCTCCCGTCACTTCGACCATGGCGCCGCGCGCATCCGTGCCGACGATCAGGCTCGCGCGATCCATCGGCGCGCACGGCATCTCGCCGTGCAGCGCGTGCGTGTCGTCCGGCCCCGGGCAGCCGTTGCGCAGCAGCCCGCTGTGGAACATGAAGCAGCCGTAGGTATCGACGATCGACGTCGCGCGCCTCGGCTGCCGGAACATGTGCTTCATCGTCAGGTCGCGGCCGTCGAATTCGGCGGCCCAGATCATCTGGCCGAGATACGGCAGCACGACGAGATGGCCGCGGCGGTTTTCGAGCTTCAGCGCCTCGACGCCGGACGGATACGCGAACGCGGTGACGGCGATGCCGTCGGTGCGATACAGCGTGCGCGGTGCTTCGCGGAAGTCGTCGCGCCGCAGTTCGATCTCGCCGCGCATGGTCAGGCTCCCGACGTGCGGCGCGTCGCGGCGTAGCGCGCGGACGCAGGCCCGTCGGCCGCCGCGTCGGGCGTTGCCGCCGGCAGATGACGCAGGCAGTAGAAGCCGTAGTAGACGATCACGACGAAGCATGCGAGCGGCACGACGAACGCGAGCTGCATGTTGCCGCCCGTGTGATCGGAGATCAGCCCCTGGATCAGCGGCACGACCGCGCCGCCGACGATGCTCATCACGAGGATCGAGCCGCCGTATTCGGTGTCCTTGCCGAGGCCGTCGATCGTCAGCCCGTAGATCGTCGGCCAGCACGGGCCGAGGAAGATGCTCACGCACACGGCTGCATACACGGCCGTGATGTTGTGCACGCTGATCGTGTATGCAAGCAGCGCGATGCACAGGATGCCGTAGACGATCAGCACCTTGGCCGGGCCGACGCGCTTCATCACGAGTGTTGCGACCAGCTTGCCGACGAAGAACGCGAAGAAGGTCGCGAGCAGGTAGCGCGACGCGCCGCGCTCGGTGAGGCCGCCGATCTGCATCGCGAGCCGGATCGTGAAGCTCCACACGCCGACCTGCGCGCCGACGTACAGGAATTGCGCGACCACGCCCGCGACGAAGCGCCGGTTGCCGAACAGGCGCGCGAGCGTGCCGCGCGCGTCGATCCGGTGCGTGACCGTGCTCGCGCCGTTGCCCTTGCACGCCGGGTACGGCGTGAGCGCGAACACGACGAACACGGCGGCGAGCACGACGATCAGCCACTTGTACGGTTCGAGCGTGGCCTGAATCATCGCGAGCTGGTGCGTGTGGGCTTCGGCGGCCGACATCGCCGCGAGCTGCGCATGCGACGCGTCCCCTTCCTTGAAGATCAGGAAGCTGCCCATGTAGACGCCGGCCATCGCGCCGAACGGATAGAACGTCTGCGAGATGTTCAGCCGCCGCGTGCTGGTGTCGCGCGGGCCCATCAGCGTCGAATACGAGTTCGACGCCGTTTCGAGGAACGACAGGCCCGCGGCGATCACGAACAGCGCGACGAGGAACATCCCGTACTTCGCCATCGACGCGGCCGGGAAGAACAGCAGGCAGCCGGTCGTGTAGAGCAGCAGGCCGACGAGGATCGTCGTCTTGTAGCTGAACTTCTTCACGACGGTCGCGGCCGGAATCGCGAGGAAGAAGTAGCCGAGATAGAACGCCGACTGCACGAACGCCGATTCGAAATCGGACAGGAAGAACGATTTCTTGAACTGCGCGATCAGCACGTCGTTCAGGTTCGCGGCCGTGCCCCACAGCGCGAACAGGCAGCACAGCAGCGTAAACGCGAAGAGCGGCGTGCGATTCAGGTAATAGCCGTCGGGTGTGTGTTCGATCCGGGTTCGGCTCATGGGTGTCTCCTTCCCAATGTCTCGTCGATGAAGGCGCCGGTCAGAAGCCGGCGTCGCGGAGGAAGCGTTCGAACGTCGCGGCGTCGGCGTACGACTTCTGCGTGCCGAGGCCCGTGACCGAATGCGCGGCGTAGGCGGACGCGTAACGCATCGCGTCGACGGCGTCGCGCGACGCGGCATAGCAGCGCGCGAAGCAGCCGATATACGCATCGCCGGCGCCCGTCGTATCGCGCGCGTCGACCGGCACGCCCGGCACGTGGCGCGCGCCGTCGCGCGACACCAGCAGCGAACCCTTGTCGCCGAGCGTGACGAGCACGTGCTTGAGCCCGCGCGCGACCAGCGCTTCGGCGGCACGGGTCGCGCTGTCGCGCGAATCGACCGGCATGCCCGACACGATTGCGAGCTCGGTCTCGTTCGGCACGAAGAATTCGACGGAACGGATGCGCTCGAAATCGAGGTCGGCGACGGCCGGGGCCGGGTTCAGCAACACGGGAATGCCGTGCCGTGCGCCGAATTCGATCGCGTGATAGACGGTGTCGAGCTCGATTTCGAGTTGCAGCACGATCAGCGCGCAGTCGGCGAGCATCGGCGCGGCCGCATCGATGTCGGCCGGTTGCAGATGGCGGTTCGCGCCTTTGACGATCAGGATGCTGTTGCTCGAATCGGGCTCGACGAAGATCGGCGCGACGCCGCTGGGCACGCCGGCGACCTTGCGCACGTGCGTGGTGTCGATGCCTTCGCGCTCGAAGTTGCGGATCGTGGTGTCGGCGAACACGTCGTCGCCGACCTTCGTGACCATCACGACGCGCGCGCCGAGGCGCGCGGCCGCGACGGCCTGGTTCGCGCCCTTGCCGCCGCAGCCGAGCTCGAAGTTCGGCGCCTCGAGCGTTTCGCCCCGGGCGGGCATGCGCGTGACATAGGTCACGAGGTCGACCATGTTGCTGCCGATGACGGCGATCGTCTCCATCTGCGTCTCTTCCTTGGTATGGGGTGCGCCGCGCGCGCGTGGTCGGCGGCGGCTCGTGAGTGTGATAATAAAATCACATTAAATGTGAAAATGCAATCCTATGATGTTAGGAGGGTCACTTGTGGGGGCGGGCATCCGGCCGGACGAATGGTTCGTTCCGCCGCGTTGGAGCGGGTTCGGATTCATCGGGGGAGCGCTGGGAGTCGTTACGCGAACGATGCCGCGTTCTCGGATTTTCGTTGCGCGGCGCGATGCGAGCCATGTCGCGCGCTTCGCGGCCGTACGCCAGGATGACCGGCCGATTACCGTTTTGTCATCTACGTCGTTCGCGCCTGCACGGTGAGCGGCCGCGTCGCCGTTTCCGGGTAACATCGCCCGATGTCCCCATGCAAGCGACGGAGCCGGCCATGCGCATCCTGATAGTCGAAGACGAACCGAAGACGGGCGCGTACCTGAAGAAGGGGCTCGAGGAATCGGGCTTCAGCGTCGATCTCGCGAAGGACGGCGGCGAGGGGCTGACGCTCGCGCAGGAAGAGCATTACGACGTGATCGTGCTCGACGTGATGCTGCCCGTGCTCGACGGCTGGGGCGTGCTCAAGCGGCTGCGCGACACGCACACGACGCCGGTGCTGTTCCTGACCGCGCGCGACGACGTGCAGGACCGCGTGCACGGGCTCGAACTCGGCGCCGACGACTATCTCGTGAAACCGTTCGCGTTCGTCGAACTGCTCGCCCGCATCCGCACGCTCGCGCGTCGCGGGCCGCCGCGCGAGACCGAACGCCTGACGGTCGGCGATCTGGACATCGACGTGGTGCGCCGCCGCGTGAAGCGCGGCGCCACGCGGATCGACCTCACGCCGCGCGAATTCTCGCTGCTGCAACTGCTCGCGCGCCGGCAAGGCGAGGTGCTGAGCCGGACGCAGATCGCATCGTACGTGTGGGACATGAATTTCGACAGCGACACCAACGTGGTCGAGGTCGCGATCCGGCGCCTGCGCGCGAAGATCGACGACGCGTTCCCGGTCAAGCTGATCCATACCGTGCGCGGCGTCGGCTACGTGCTCGAACCGAAGGACGACGCATGACGCGCCCGCGCTCGCTGGCCGCGACGCTCGCGCTCGCGTTCGCCGCGACCACGCTCGCCGCGTTCGCGCTCGTCGGCGCGTACGTGTATGCGGGCCTCGAGCGGCAGGTGAATACGCAGGACGACCTCGACATCGTGCTGGCCGCGCGTCACACGCGCCGGCTCGCGGGCGAGCTCGAGTCGCTCGATGCGGTTCGCGCGCACGCGGAGCGGCTGACGAGCCAGGTGCTGGGCAACGAGGCGCTGTCGATGGCCGCCGTCGATGCGCGGGGCGACGTGCTCGCACGTCACAACGTCCGGCTCGCCGCGCCCGACGATGCGCCTGCGGCCGCATCCGCTCCGCTGGCCGACGCGCAATTGTTCGCGCCGCACGCGGTGCCGGTTCCCGCGAACGACCGGATCACGGCCGACCGGCTCGTCACGTGGACCGCCGGCGGCGGCACTCCGATGCGCGGCGTCGTGATCGAGGCCACGCTCGGCGACCGCACGCCGATCCGCATCGCGATCGCCCGCAACATGCGCGACCGGGCCGATCTGCTCGACGGTTACCGCGACCGGC
The DNA here is from genome assembly GCF_001524725.1 of Burkholderia sp. MSMB1072. Lineage (NCBI taxonomy): Bacteria > Pseudomonadati > Pseudomonadota > Betaproteobacteria > Burkholderiales > Burkholderiaceae > Burkholderia > Burkholderia sp. MSMB1072. The sequence continues at coordinate 25,170 of NZ_LOYC01000019.1, read as the reverse complement.
TCAAGCTCGCCGGCGGGCTCGGCGCGCTGTTCGCGCTGCTGCTCGGCTACTGGCTGATCCGCACGGCGCTCGCGCCGCTGCGCGAGATCGTCGACAACACCGGCCGGATCACGGTCGACAAGCTCGACACGCGGCTCGATGCGTCGCGCGCGCCGCCCGAGTTGCGCGCGCTCGTCGATGCGCAGAATGCGATGCTCGGCCGCCTGCAGCAGGCGTTCGCGCATCTGTCGCAATTCAGCGCCGATCTCGCGCACGACCTGCGCACGCCGCTGAACAACATGCGCGGCGCCACCGAAGTCGCGCTCGCGCGGCCGCGTTCGGCAGACGAGTACCAGGCGCTGCTCGAATCGAATCTCGAGGAATACGATCGTCTCGCGCGGATGATCGAGAACGTGCTGTTTCTCGCGCGTGCCGAGCATCCGAGCTTCGTCACCCGGCAGCGCGCGTTCGACGTGCGCGACGAACTCGAGCGCATCGCGGAGTATTTCGAGGGGCTTGCCGACGAAGCGGGCTCGACGTTGCGCGTCGAAGGGCAGGGGCAGTTGACCGCCGATGTCGAGCTGTTCCGCCGCGCCGTCGGCAACCTGCTCGCGAACGCGTTGCGTTACACGCCCGCCGGCGGCGTCATCACGCTGAGCGTGGATGAAGCCGCCGATGCGGTGCGCGTCGTCGTCGCGAATCCGGGCGAGCCGATCGATCGCGCGCTGCTGCCCCGGATCTTCGACCGGTTCGTGCGCGGCGATCCCGCCCGCAGCGGCGGTGCGCCGGGTGGCACGGCCGGGCTCGGCCTTGCGATCGTGCGCTCGGTGATGGAACTCCACGGCGGTACCGCGCAGGTCGAAAGCGACACGCTCGGCACGCGTTTCACGCTTACGTTTAACCGGCTGGCGGCAGTGTGACGGTGGGTGCGGCGGCCATGCCGCCCGTCGCCTCGGCAACGCTGCCGATGGTGCTGCCGGCTTTGCGGGCGCGATTGCACGTGTCGCGACAGCGGATTGTCGATCCGTGCCGGCCGGCCGGGGCGGCGTCGGCTTGTCTGGCTCACCCATCAAGAATTCGATTGCGTCGTGCAGATCATGGCGAGCTTCAATCACAGGGGATGCGTGGACGGGCTCTTCGTGTCGGCCAAAGTGGAGATAGCTGTCGTGCGATTCAACGATGGCTTCGTGCGCTGCCTCAAGAACATGATCCGGATACGGCGCGAACGCTTCCCATTCGTCGTCTTCATCGACATCGGCGACGCGCGTGCCGGTGGTGCCACGAGCCGGAGGGCGCGTGATGGGGGGAGAGGGTGTGTCGGCCGGTCCTTGGTCGCGAGCCAATGGAAACCCACCGCGATCATGGCGACGAGCGCGAGGCCCAGCCCGATCAGCACAAAGGTAGGGGGATGAGAGATCACGGAAACTCCTGAGCGAAGTGCGCCGATGCGGAAATGCAGCGGCGGAGCAGCCGTAGTTGGGCGTGCTGCGTGTATGTGGTTGAAAAAAGTTGATTGCGGAACCGCGATTCGACCTCGTAATTCTGTCAGCGATTTTCGAGATGGTGGGTGAGGTAATATTCGCGCGGATTGCCGCGGTCAATACTGTTGATACTTGCGACTAACAGAATGCGCTGTTTAGTTTGCCGGACGGGATTGCCGTTCGGCGCGCTCATCGCCAATTCGAGTGCGGAGAGCTTTTCCAGGTAGTTCGTCGCTTCTTCTTAGCAACGCTTAACAGTTGTTGACGCTGTTCTATCAGATTTCGTGCGATGTTCGCATCCCGTGAGAGCGGGTCGAACAAAAATCGCGAGTAGACCAAGGTTATGAATAAAAATCATTATCGGCTGGTATTCAGCCGTTTGCACGGGATGCTGGTCGCAGTGGAAGAAACGGCCAGTGCAGCGGGGAAAGCAAGCGCTGGTGAAACGCAGCGTGCCGTCGATCGCAGCGGTATGCATGGAGTGGCGCAGTTCGCGTTGCGTTTTGCCGCATTCGGTGCGCTGATTGCCGCGGGCGCGATACCGATGTGGGCACAGGCACAAATCGTCGGGGCAGGGTCGAATGCGCCGTCGGTGATCCAGACGCCCAATGGTCTGCCGCAAGTGAACATCAACAAGCCGGGTGGTGCCGGCGTTTCGCTGAATACCTACAATCAGTTCGACGTTCAGAAGAACGGCGCGATCCTGAACAACTCGCCGACGATCGTCAATACGCAGCAAGCCGGCTATATCAACGGCAACCCGAACCTGAGTGCGGGACAGGCGGCGCGCATCATCGTCAACCAGGTCAACAGCACGGCGGCCAGTCAGATCAAGGGATATGTCGAGATTGCAGGAAGCCGCGCGGAGATAGTGCTGGCGAATCCGGCCGGCATCGTCGTAGATGGTGGCGGGTTTATCAATACCTCACGCGCCGTCCTCACAACGGGTGTGCCGCAGTTTGGCGCGGATGGTTCACTGACCGGCTACAACGTATCGCGTGGGCTCATTACTGTGCAAGGTGCCGGCCTCAATGCGTCGAATGTCGATCAGGTCGATCTGATTGCCCGTGCCGTGCAGGCTAATGCCGCGATCTATGCAAAAGATCTGAACGTGATCGCCGGTGCGCAACAGGTCAATCATGACACGCTTGCCGCGACGCCAATCGCCGGAGACGGTCCTGCCCCGGCTGTCGCGATTGACGTGGCGCAATTGGGCGGTATGTATGCCAACAGGTTGTTTTTGGTTGGCAACTCCGCAGGCGTAGGTGTTGCGAACGCTGGGACGATCGCCGCGCAGGCCGGCGACTTGACGCTGCAATCGGATGGTCGGCTGGTGCTGACGGGCAAGACGACTGCGAGCGGCAATCTTACCGCAACCGGCAACGACATTCAGAACAACGGTACCACCTACGCCCAGCAGAATCTCAACGTCTCGGCGAACGGCGGCGCAGTGTCGAACGCCGGCGCGCTCGCCGCGCGGCAGAATACGACCGTCAACGCAGGCAGCGTCAATTCGACCGGCACCTTGGGTGCGGGCGTGAACAGCGACGGAGCCGTTGCCCAGAGCGGCGACCTGAACGTGACGACGACCGGACAACTAAACGCGAGCGGTCACAACCGGGCGGGTGGCAGCGCGAGTTTGCAGGCGGCCGCGATAGACCTGTCGAACAGCACGACATCGGCCAGCAGCGCCCTCACCCTGAACGCGACACAGGGCGATCTGAATCTCGCGCACGCAGTAGCAGTTGCAGGCGGTGCGCTGTCCGCGACCGCAGCGGGGGCACTCATCAACGATGGTGGCAATCTGTCGTCGGACGCTGCGCAAACGATTCATGCGGGCTCAGTGTCGAATGTCGGCGGGCAGATGGTGTCGGGCGCGTCGCTGGACCTGAACACGGCCGGAGCCGTCGACAACCGCCAAGGTCTGATGCAGGCGGCCGGCCGGGAGACGATTACCGGCGCGTCGATGGACAATTCAGGCGGCCGCGCCACGTCGCTCGGCACGGACGGCCTATCCGTGCATGTCAACGGTGCGCTGGTCAATGCAGCAGGCACGACCGCACAGGGCGCGGCGGGCGGTGTGATCGGCTCGAATGGCACGACCGATGTATTGGCCGATACGATTGCGAATCAGGGGGAATTCAATTCCAAAACCGACCTGACCGTCCATTCGCGTACGCTGGACAATCACTCCGGTGCGCTGCTGGCAGGGGCGAAGCTCGACACGACCGTCGTTGAAGCGCTGAACAACAGTCAAGCGAAAATCTCCGGTTCCACCACCCATGTATCGGCCGCGTCGATCCAGAATGACGGCGGCTTAATCGATGGCGATACACTGGGCGTCACGACGACCGGCGACCTCCTGAATCGCGGCGGCGTGCTGCGTCAATACGGGCAGTCCGATCAACGCTTGTACGTTGGCGGGATGCTCGACAACGGTGCGTCGGGATCGATCGCGTCGAATGCGCAGAATCTTGGGATTTCGGCGCATGCGATTCAGAACGATACGGGTTCGATTCAGCACGCCGGCAAGGGCGCGCTTGACCTGAGCGCCAGCACGATTTCGAATAGCGGCCAAGTGCTGACGAACGGCGCGTTGCAGGTGACGGCCGACACGCTGTTGAACTGGGGAAAACTGGGTGCGAAGACGGATGCGACCGTCCGTGCACAGACCTTCGACAACCATTCAGGTAGCGTCACCGCCGGCGCAAAGCTCGATACGCACGTTGTTGGGGCGTTGAATAACCAGCAAGGGTTATTATCCGGTTCAACGAACATGATTTCAGCCGCTTCGGTCGACAATGGCCGGGGCATGATTGAGGGCGACGCGCTCGGCGTGACGACGGCAGGCGATCTGCTGAATCAAAACGGATCGATCCAGCAATACGGAAAAACCGATCAAACGCTTTCCGTCGGCGGCGCGCTCCACAACGAACAAGGGACCGTCACCACCAACGCGACGAACCTGACGATCAATGCGCAGTCGATGTCGAATGATGGCGGCAACGTCAGCCACGCCGGCACCGGCCAGCTCGCGCTGACGACGACGGGCGCGATTTCGAATATCGGCGGCCAGATCGTCACCAACGGTGATTTGGTCTCGCGTTCGTCGCACCTGGACAATTCGAGCGGCGTGATGTCGTCCCAACACGTCGCAAACATTCTGGCGAATGCCGGCATCGTCAATGTGCACGGTACGTTTTACGGGAAGGATTCCCTCACCGCGTCCACGCAAGGCGACTATGTGAATTCGTTCGGCAGTACACAGTCGGGCGGAAATCTCACGGTATCGGCCGGCGGCGTGCTGTCGAACGATCGAGGCATCATGTCGGCCAACGGTGCGCACAGCACGATGGACGTATCCGCTTCGGACATCGTGAACCGCACGGGTACGCTGACCAATGCCGGGGATGGCGCGACCGTCCTGTCTGCCGCGACGATCGACAATAATGCCGGTACGGCGGGCGGCAACGGAGATGTGACCGTCAACGCGCAGCGCGTGACGAATACAAACAAGGCGAACCTCGTCGCCGGCAAGGCTGGAAATTTCAATATCGCGCAGTGGCTGGACAACTCCGGGGGCCTGCTTTACGGCGGCACGGTGTTCAACCTGAATCAGGCCGGTGCGACCGTGCTGAACGACAGCGGCAGAATGGAAGGCGGACAGGACGTATCCGTCAAGGTCGCGTCGTTGTCGAACCAAGCCGGTGCGATTCGCGCGAACCGCGATGTCGCGGTCAGCGGTGGTGTGACCGGCGATGGCGAAATGACCGCCGGTCGCAACCTCGGCCTGCACGTCGATGGCGACTATACGAACGGCGCAGCCAACCGTCTGCGCGCGGACGGCGACATGGACGTGTCGGCAACCGGCACGTTGACGAACGGCGGTACGCTGGCGGCGACCGGCGCATTGACGGTGAGCGGCAAGACAATCGTCAATCAGGCCGGGGCCGACATCAATTCGGCGACGACGACGGTCAACGCGGCCGATACGTTGACGAACGCCGGCACGATCGAGGGCGATTGGGTCGTGACCAACGGCACGACGCTCATGAACACCGGTGCGGTGATCGGCAACGACGTGCTGGTCAACACAACCGACGTGCAGAATACCGGGCCGAGCGCTGTGATCGCCGGTGCCAAAAAGGCACGCGTCTACGCCTCGAACTCGGTGACCAATAGCGACGGCGCGTTGATCTACAGCGCGGGCGATCTGGAAATCGGCAAGGATGGCACGCGCGACGCGTCGGGCATGCTCGCGAATCAGACCAACACGGTCACAAACGATTCGGCCAGCATCGAGGCCGACGGTAACATGGATGTCGCCGCGCACACGCTCGTCAATAAGCGCACGTCGATCGTGACTGAGCCGGGCACGCCGCAAAGCACGTCGTCGTCGCTGTCGCTGTACACCGGCGGTATCCCGATCGGCCGAAAGACCCAGTGGCACCGCAGTCTGACCTTCCCGCAATGGACTTGGGGCGGCGAAGCCGATCCGATTTCGGGGAACATGGCCGGCGCGTTGCGTAATCCGATTTCGATCACGGTGCCGAAATCGCAGGTCACGAATCTGAATGCGACCACGCAGACTTTTTCGCTGACGCAACCGATTGTCGAAACGTATCAGGACTTGAACTCGTGTGCGGACCTTTTGTGCGTCACTGCTACGGACCAGACACGCAACATCGCGACGAACGCGACGCAGACATACCAAAGCATTCAGGATAACGGCGCGACCTACACGATTACGTTCTGGCCGGACTGGGACCCCAAGACGCAGATGCGCCCGGATACGGTTCGGGTGCGTACCGATCTTGGCCCCGACTCGCACGATTACGTCGAAACGCAGCGTACCACCACAACCACGACGACTACGGACAAATTGATCAGTGCGTCCAATCCGGCGAAGATGCAGGCACAGGGCGCGATCCGGATCAACGCGGATGGCGGTTCGATCACGAACGAATCGTCGATCATGGCGGCCGGCGGCGATCTGGTCCGGCGCGCGACGGGCGGCACCGTTACCGACAAGGGAACGGTGCTGCAACAGACAGTCAGCGAACAGGACACGTCGACGTTCTACTGGCACCAGAAGACCGGGGGCGACAACGATACGCAGACCGTGAATTATCCCGTCACGCCGCTGCCGCCGACGACGATCGCGGCACTGCCGGCTATCGCCACCTCGAACCAGACGGTCCAGACGGACGCGCAATCGATCAATGTGCAGAGCGTCGACCGGCTCGGCCAGACCGTCACGGGTTCCGGTGTGACGGGCGGTAATGCGACCGGCACGCAGCTTGGCGGCCTGAACGGGCAGATTGCGGGACCGAATACGCCGACTGGCGTCACGGGTCAGACGAGCCGGCCGCAAACGCTCGGGAACGCGTCGAGCGGTATTCCGAACCTGACGCTGCCGACCAACGGGCTGTATACGTACCATCCTGCGCCCGATCAGGCGTTCTTGATCGCGACCGATCCGCGCTTCACGTCATATACGAAGTTCATATCGAGCGACTACATGCTCGGCCAGCTCGGCGTGAATCCGCAAACCACCATCAAGCGACTCGGTGACGGCGCGTATGAAGAACGGCTGGTGCGCGACCAGGTGACGCAGCTCACCGGGCGCACGTTCCTCGCTGGCTATTCGGACAACCTCGACGAATACACGGCGCTGATGAACAACGGCGTTGCGTATGCGAAGGCGTTCAATCTCGCGGTCGGCGTCGGCCTGTCGGACGGACAGATGCGCCAGTTGACGTCCGATATGGTCTGGCTCGTCTCGCAGGACATCACCTTGCCCGATGGCTCGCACCAGACCGTGCTGGTACCCAAACTGTATCTCGCTCAAGCGAATACGGTCGATTTGCAGCACAGCGGTGCGATTGTGGTTGGGGGCAAGGTCAACCTTAACGGTACGGGGGACGTCGCGAACAGCGGTCATATCGTCAGCGACGTGGCGACGACGGTCATCGGCAACACCATCGTCAACCGGGGTGTGATCGGTAGCGGCGGCACGACGGCAGTGGCTGCCGTGCAGGATGTGCGCAACGTGAGCGGTCGGATCGGCGGAGTCGATACGGTGGTGCGAGCCGGTCGCGACATCACCAACGAAACCGATACCTTGGGCGCGTCCGGAGCGGCGAGCACGACGGGCCTGATCGGGCAAATTTCCGCGCAAGGCACGCGCGCGACGGGCGTGATTTTCGCCACCAACGACGTTCAGGCACTGGCTGGACGCGATATCAACGTGAGCGGCGCAGCAATCCAGTCCGGGCGTAATACGTCGGTCGGAGCAGGCCGCGACATCAACGTTGGCACGGTCAGTCTGAAGGCCACGCAGGACGTCGGCACGCGAGATGGCCTGAACGGTGGGCATGACGACGTGACGCAGCACGTCGGCAGCGCGATAACGGCGGGCGGCAATGTGACGACTGTCTCGGGACGCGACACGACGCTGACGAACGCGACCGTCAATGCCAAGGACAACGTCACGATAGTGGCGGGCGGCGATTTGACCGCGACGGCCGCGAAGGATACGCAGCACCACGACGAACGGTCGCTGGGCGGTAGCCTGACCCAGCATACGGCGTCGTCGTATGACGAAACCGCGCGCGGCACGGACATTCACGCGGGCAATAACGCGGTACTGGGTGCGGGCCAAGGTGCCGTTGCTTCAGCGATCCTCGCGGCCGGCGGCGTCACGGCTCAGACGGACGCGTCGCGAGCCGGCAACTTGAGTATCGCCGGTTCGAACGTGACGACCGGTCAGACGTTGGCCGATGGAACGACCTCGGGCGGCGCGACCAAACTGGTCGCCAAGGGCGACATCAACGTCGGCGCGGTCACCGAAACCCACGATTCGCAAAGCTGGGTGCACGACCAGCGCTCGGGTTTCGTGTCGAAATCCGAGACGACAGACGAGAAGACGTCGCATCAGGTGCAGTCGATCGGCTCGACTGTTTCGGGCGATACGGTATCGGGCAGTGCCGGACGCGATCTGACGGTGGCGGGTTCCACGGTTGCGTCGACGCACGACCTGTCGCTGGAAGCGGGGCGCAACCTGACGGTTACCACCACGCAGGATACGAGTAACAGTTCGAGCTTCCACGAGGAAAAGAAATCAGGCGTCGGCTCAGCCGGCAGCGGGATTTCGTATGGGAATCGCGACCAGAAGGATACGGCGCACGACAGTTCGGTGACGCAGAACGGCAGCCTCGTCGGCAGTACCGATGGCAGCGTGTCGATGAAGGCCGGCAATGATCTGCATGTCACGGGTTCGGACATCATCGCGGCGCAGGATGTGACCGGCACTGGCAAGAACGTAACGATCGATTCGGCGATCAATACGACCCACCACGACGAAACGCACGAAGTCAAACAAAGCGGTTTTACGTTGGCGTTGAAAGCGCCGGTCATCGACGCGGTGCAGAACGTGAATCAGCAGGCGCGCGGCGCGGGCCAGAGTCAGGACGGGCGCGCTGCCGCGCTGCATTCCATTGCAGCAGCGGGCGGCGTGGCCGACGCATACGGCGCAGCCAAGGGGCTCGCCAATTCACTGGCAAGCGCGGACGGCAAGCCGGAGGCGAAGGTCGAACTGAGCTTCGGTTCGTCGCAAAGCAAGTCGACATTTAGTGAAGACGGCACGCAGAATCGCGGCAGCAACGTGAAGGCGGACGGCATCGCTGCGTTCGTGGCGACGGGGGGCAAGAACGCGGGCCAAGGCAACCTGACGATCCAGGGCTCGGACGTGAATGCGAAGGACGTGCTGTTGCAGGCGACGAATCAGGTCAACCTGTTGAACAGCACGGATACCGACAGCACGCGCAGCACGAACAAATCGAGCAGTTCGAGCATCGGCGTGTCGTTCGGCACGGGCGGCTTCGGCGTGTCGGCCGCGATGTCGCGCGCGCACGGCGATGCCAATTCCGATGCGGCGATGCAGAACAACACGCACATCAACGCGAGCAACACTGCGACGATTGTGAGCGGCGGCGACACCAACATCATCGGTGCGAACGTCAACGCGAACAAGGTCGTCGCGGACGTAGGCGGCAACCTGAACCTCGCTTCGGTGCAGGATACGACCCATAGCGCTGCGCACCAAAGCAGCACGGCTGGCGGCTTCAGCATCAGTCAGGGCGGCGGCAGTGCGAGTTTCAGCGCACAGAACGGGCATGCGAGCGGAAACTACGCGGGCGTGAACGAGCAAGCCGGTATTCAGGCGGGTAGCGGCGGTTACGACATCAACGTCAAGGGCAACACTGACCTGAAGGGCGCGTATATCGCTAGTACGGCGACCCCGGACAAGAATCAGTTGACGACCGGCACGTTGTCGTTTTCGGACATTCAAAACCATTCGGAATACGACGCCAGCAGCGTTGGTGTGAGCGCGGGCGGTGGCATTGGCGACGGCGGCAACAATTACGCGACGCATGGGGCGACGAGCACGAACGGCAAGAACACGGGCGGCGCGTTGCCACTGTATGTGAACGAGAGCGGTAGCAGCAGCGCGACGACGAAGAGCGCGATCGGCGACGGTCACATCACGATCACGGATAAGGAGAGCCAGAAACAGGACATCGCGACGCTGAATCGAGATACGACCAATCTGAACGGTAAAGTCGACACGACCCCGGACCTGCAACAGGTGCTGAGCAATCAGGGCGATCTGATGAACGCGGCGATGGCGGCATCGGAGGCAATTGCAAAGCAGATTGGCAACTATGCGGACAGGAAGGAGAAAGCCGCGCGCGATGCCGCCGCCGCGACCGACGATCCTGCGCTCAAGGCGCAATATTTGCAGGACGCGAAGAACTGGGCCGAAGGCGGCGATAATCGTGTTGCTCTGCACATTGCAGGCGGTGCACTGACCGGTGGATTGACAGCGGGCGGGCTGGGTGCGGCGGGCGGTGCAGCCGGTGCCGGGCTGTCAGCGAAGCTCGCCCCGGAACTGACGGAAATCGCGCAATCGATCAAGGATGCGGGGCCGACCGGCAACAAGAACGTCGACGAATTGCTGGGTAACGTTGCGTCGAACCTGTTGGCCGGCGGCGCGGGGGCGCTCGTGGGTGGTGGGACGGGTGCGTTGACATCGGCTGCGGTGGATCGCTTCAATAGACAGTTGCATCCGACTGAAATCACCGCCATTCGAGAGAAGGCACGGCAACTCGCGGCATCCGGCAAGATCGGCTACGATGAAGCGCTATCGCGTCTTTCGGCACAAGCGCTGCGTGACGTCGATCTGCAATTCGCGAAAGCGAATCCGGGTGTAGATGCACAGGCGCAGGTGTGGCTCGACCAAGTGAAGGCGGCGAATCCTGCGGGCTACAACAACATGCCCTTGTTTCAGGCGACGAGCGCGCAGTACAAAGACCCGAGCCTTTACGCGTATACGAAGTCGACGAATCGGGACGTGTATTTCGCGGCCAATTTGCCGGCGATCCCGGGGACGCTCAGCCCACCGAACCCGAGTATGAGTGCGATCGCGACGGGGAATGCCAAGGCAGTGGGCAACACATTGATCGACGTGTATAACAAGGCGCTGGGGGTTGCCGGTATCGATATGCCGAACGTCCAATTGCCACACATCTCGATGACGCCTGAGGAGCAGGCTGCTGCTGCTGCGACGGCGGTGATGGCATTGCCGTGGGGAGCTGAAGCGCTACTCGGACGTGGAAACGCGACCGCAGATTTGGCGCAAAGCGTCGGAGCTACTGGGAAGAACTATGTCGGGGGCGGTGCGCAACTTGCGGACGATACTAGTTTCTTGCTGGCGGAGCGTCAATTACCTGTCTCGCGTGGATCTCTCAGTGGTGATGCTGAAATGCCACCCGCGAATGCGCCAGCGGATCAGGTGCGAGCGGTGCAGCGTCAGAACGAGGCGGCGCAAATATTGGCTAATCATGGTTTGGACGTGGAACAACTGCCTAACAGCGGCTTGCCAGGACCTAATCCGGATCTCAAAATCAATGGCCAGATTGCGGACGTCTATTCGCCGACAACCAAGAATCTGCAAACCATTTGGGATAACGTTGCGAAGAAAGTGCAAACGCAAGCGCAGAATGTGGTGATCAATCTTGCGGATTCGCCCCTGAGCGGGACCGATGTGGCGCAATTTCTACAGCGAAACCCGGTGGCTGGTATGAACACAGTTACCATTATAAAGAACGGCGCGGTGATCGTCGTTGGGAGATAAAAATGTCATTAATGATGATGCTTGAGATGGAGAGGAATGTAAACGTCGATTCAGTTCGGTCGGCGTTGGTTCGATGCGAGGGGGAATTGTTGAATGATGAAAGTGAGGGATTTGACGGAAATTTCCAATTTACGAATATGTTTTTCTCATTTCGCAAACTCCAGGCGGGAAGAGTCAAGACGGAAGATTTCGAGTGCGACTGGGAAGTCGGTGCAGAAATGACATTCGTATATGTAATATCTGAATTGGAGCGTTGTAAGTCGCAAATGCGCAGTTTTCTCGAGGAGTTTTCGAAAACAAATGCGTGCAATTGGGTATTGTCGTTTCAATTTGAGTCTGTATACGCATACCGGGAGGCATCGTCGATTAAGTGGTTGAAAGAATTGTAGATCCTGGATTGATCTGATGTTCGATATCGCCAAATCGTGCAGGAGGAACCGAGTGAATTGATGCATTCGTCGACTGGGCTTCGGAGAAGACGCGAAGAACTTGCCGCGTGACGTGGCGAATTCGGTGGCGGACCGAAGACGCCGAGCGGGCCAGCAGGGGCCACGGTTATGGTAGGTGCTGTACCGTGTAGATCGGTGTCTTGTGTCTGACTGTGAACGCTGCCCCTGTCGTGACGCCGGGCGGGTCTGTTTTGTCGAGTGGTGGAAATGGAGACGGTCAATCGAATTCAACGATTGGTGGAAAAAGCGTTAGCGATATTTCCGATGCAGCAAAATGCAAAAACATGGCAAGCATACGGATAGCGCGTTTCCAAATGCAAAGAGTAGTCCAGCAGAAATCAATGAACAAGGGCAGCAAATTGTTTGTAGCATCCTGAATGATCCCGGACGTACGGTGACGCAGCGCGAGACAGGGCGCTTTGGTAACGTGGTTGATATTGCGGCAACTGGTGGTCGAAGGGTGCGTTACTATGGCGATGGTAAATTCATTGGTTTCATGGAGCCGCCGAAATGAGTGCTTTGACTGCGCAGGTAGCAAGCGTTGTGGATCGAGATAGTTTGGTTTATGAAATATGGTTTGAAGCCAAGCAACTCGCAGAAATATCGAAGGAGCCGGGGTGTGATTACGTTATTGAATTGTACGGGCCCGAGAATGCCCGAGCGTGGCGCGTGAATTTACAAGAGTTCAAATCATTGATAGATCAAGGTATCAAAGAGTTGATGAATAATCCGTGACGCTCGGCTCTCGCGACGTGCTTCAGCGTAACACGGGGAGCGTCGCTGGTCTTGACGACACGTTGGGTTTTGTTTTCTAATTTTCATAAAAAAATAACGACATAGTTAAGATTGATTTGATCCGATTTAAAGAGTTGTTGCCATGAGAAAAATTTATTTTCACGGAGGGTGCTCCATGTATGAGCTTGGCTCTATATTGGATGTGAGATTCTTTTTTAATGTCTTGATGTATTCGTCGCGGGAAGGCGTCCGGGGCTAGATTGGGCTCTACTAACGGATCGATTGTATCGACCATATATTCGCTTAGAAGAATCTAGGTGAGGTTCAAGTCTTAACACGTCAAGCAAGGCAAATTTTTATGAAGATGTCGGCATCTTCAGTTGATTGGTGTGAAATGTAAAATAATTCATTCATCGCGTGCCTTGATTTGAATTGGAGTGGTTTGAGTGATATATTTTTTGGAAATATCTTGGTTGAGCCGGGCAGGCATGCAATTCGGTAAAAATTATTTTTGATGAATTTAATATCTACAATCCTGTTCGATTTGTAATTGCGGATTTTCCGGGATTATATCGTGATCAGAAGAAACCACTGGCTGAGTACGATGCGCTGGAAGGTCAACCGTTCTGGCAACAATAAATTGACAATGAAATCGACACGGTACTCCCGTCGTGTACGTTGGCTGCCGATCTTTGCTCTTGCGCCGTTTGCAGTGCAGGCACAACAAGCGCCGTCACCTGCCGATCAAGCTGCCGCCGCTCGCGCGAATGCTGAACAGGATCGGCAAGCACAGCAGCAACGCGACGCGCAACAGCGCGACGCAGCGCTGCGGACCCCTTCTGTGCGTTCAGACGTACCGCGCGTCGAAATGTATCCATTACTACCGAGCGAACAGCCGTGCTTCCGGATCGACCGCTTTACGTTCGACGTGCCGGACTCGTTGCCGGCCGCCACGAAATCGGCAGGCGCATCCGCGCTGCCGATGGATCGTTTCGCCTTTGCGCGCGAATGGCTCGCCCACTATGCGGGCCAGTGTGTCGGCAAGCAAGGTGTCGATACGATCGTCAAGGGCATCTCTGCAGCGATTTTGTCGCGCGGCTACGTGACCACGCGCGTGCTTGTTCCTGAGCAAGACCTGTCGAGCGGGATGCTGAAACTATCGCTGATTCCCGGCATGGTTCGACACGTGCGCTTCTCCGACGAGAAATTGCGTGGCGCCTGGAAGACCGCCTTCCCGACTGGCGACGGCGAACTCCTGAACCTGCGCGACTTGGAACAGGGACTCGAGCAAATGAAGCGCGTGACGAGCCAGGACGTGTCGATGCAGATTGTGCCGGCCGACGTGCCCGGCGAGAGCGACGTCGTGCTCGACGTGAAACGCGGCAAGCCCTGGACGGTTGTTGCGTCGATCGACAACTCGGGTACCCGCGCTACCGGCAAGCTGCAAGGCAACCTGTCGCTCGGTATCGACAACCCGCTCGGGTTGAACGACATCTTCAACATCGGCGCGAGTCAAGACCTTGAACTCGGTGACAAGCGCCTTGGCTCGCACGGTTGGAACGGTTTCTATTCAATCCCGTGGGGCTACTGGACCGCGACGCTGTCCGCGTACACGAACACCTACTACCAACAGATCGCCGGCGTGAATCAAACATTCGTGGCGAGCGGCAATTCAAAGACGGTCGATTTCAAGCTGGCCCGAGTGCTTGCCCGTAGCCAGAATGATGTGTTCGGTGCGTACGCTCGCCTGTCGCGTCGTTTCGGACAGAGCTTTATCGAAGATACCGAAATCTCGCAGCAGCGCCGCAATAACACGATGATCGAGCTCGGCCTGACCGATCGTCACTACTTCGGCGGCGCGCAGTTCGATGGCTCGCTTGCATATCGGCAAGGTATTGGTGGATTGGGGGCTCAGGAAGATACGTTGGCGGTGGGTAGTGGGCCGACCTATCGGTTCAAGATGGCCGTGCTCGACGCGAACCTGTCGGTGCCGTTCGCGATTGCGCAGCAGCCGTTCCGGTACGTCACGACGTTCCACGGCCAGTACACCGGCAACACGCTGTACTACATCGATGACCTGACGATCGGCAGCCGCTACACGGTGCGCGGTTTCGACGGCGAAACGATGCTCGCCGCGGCGCGCGGCTTTTACTGGCGCAACGAACTGCAGGCGCCGATCGGGCAGACCGGGCAAGCAGTCTATGCCGGCATTGACTACGGTCGTGTATGGGGCCCGCAACCGGTGGCATTGGTGGGTACGCAACTGGCAGGTGCGGTGATCGGCGTGAAAGGCAGCGTCGCGACGCGTTTCGGTGGGTACGGCTACGACCTGTTCGCCGGCACGCCGATCTACAAGCCGTCCGGATTCCCCACGGCGCGTGTCACGGTCGGTTTTCAGGTGACGGCCCAGTTCTGAACGTGATGAGTCGAGACACGTCTCCGACCCGTACGCGTCGCAAGCACGACGCTGCATATGCCCGTCTGGTTAAGGTTGCCGCCGAGCGCGGGCTTACGTTGCTGACGAAGGAATGGGGCGGGTGATTTGACCGTGGGAATCGCGGTGTGTGGCGACTACAACGCATCCGTGCCTGCACCCACGCTAGCCTGCCAACTACCGCCCAACGCCTTCAGCAACCCGACTTCTGCCTCGATCCGGCGCGCGTCGATCTGATCGGCCGTGCGCCGATTCGTCAGCGCGATCGTCTGCGCGGTCACCACGTCCAGATAGCTGACGGCGCCCGCGTTGAAGCGATTCGTCGTCAGCCGCAGCGACAGATCGGCTGCGTCGGTCGCGCGCTGCTGGCTGTCGGCTTCGGACGCGAGTGCGTCGAGCGCCGACAACTGATCCTCGACCTGCTGGAACGCGACGAGCACGGTGTGCCGGTAGTCGGCGACCGCACCGTCGTATTGCGCGTGCGCGCCGCGCAGCGACGCGCTGCGGCGGCCGCCGTCGAACAGCGTGCCGGCGAGCTGCGGGCCGAGCGACCAGAACAGGCTCGGCGCGGTGAGCCACGGTGCGAAGAACGAACTCTCGAGGCCGACGCTCGCCGACAGCACGAGATCCGGGAAGAACGCCGCGCGCGCCTCGCCGATCCGCGCGTTCGCGGCCGCGACACGGCGCTCGGCCGCCGCGATGTCGGGCCGCCGCTCCAGCAGTTGCGACGGCACGCCGGCCGGAATGGCCGGCACGTGGAACGCCTGCACGCGCGGCGGCAGCACGAATGTCGACGCGTTCTCGCCGACGAGCGTCGCGATCGCGTGCTGCAACTGCGCACGCGACGCGTCGATATCGGTGTCCTGCGTACGCGTCGATTCGAGCTGGGTCTCGGCTTGTGCGACCGCCGACGCATCGATCGCACCGGCCGCGAGTTGCCGCTTGAGCAGCGTCAGTGCGTCCGTGTACGCGCGCACGGTGTCGTCGAGCAGTTGCTTCTGCGTGTCGAGCGAGCGCAGCGCGAAATAGTCGGTCGCGAGTTCGGCCGTGACCGACAGCTTCACGGCCTGCAGATCGGCCGCGCTCGCGGCGGCGTCCGCCTGCGCGCCCGTCACCGCGTCGCGTACGCGGCCGAACACGTCGGGTTCCCAGCTCGCGGCCACGCCCGCCTGATAGTCGGGCGTCGCCTTGCCGGCAAGCGACGAGCCGAGCCGGTTTTGCGACACGCGCGCGCGGCTTTGCGCGGCGCCCGCAGTGATCGTCGGCAGGAACCCGGCGTGCTGATAGTCGACCGTCGCGCGCGCCTGCTGCAACTCGGCGACGGCTTTCTTCACCGTCTGGTTCGACACGTCGACGCGCGCTTCGAGCGCATTCAGGTCGGCATCGTCGAAGACGGTCCACCAGGCGCCGCGCGCGGCGGCGTCGGCCGGGTTCGCCGTGCGCCAGCCGGCCGACGCGGACGGTGCGCCCGCGTAGTGCGCGGGTACCGCGACGGCGGGCGGCGAATACGGCGGCAGCGTCGAGCAGGCGGTCAGTGCGGCCACGGCGCCGAGCGCGGCGACGCGGCGAGCGAACGGGAGCGGGTGAAGGAAGCGCATGGCGGATATCTCGTGAGTCGTCGTCGATGAGTTAGCCGCGCGCGGGCGCCGAGACCGGCGCCGATGCGGCCGTCGCGGCACCATCGGCGCCGACGGCACGCATCGGCGGCGCGCCGCGCGCGGCGGCGGCGGCGGCGGCAGAGGCAGAGGCAGAGGCAGAGGCAGAGGCAGGTTGCGCGGGGCGCGCAGCTGAGGCAGCAACCGGCGCCGCATCGTGCGCGGTCGACACGATCTTCACGGCTTCGCCGGCCGTGATCGCATCGCCCGGGTTGTCGATCACGCGATCGGTTGCCGCGAGCCCCGCGACGATTTCGACGCGCGTGCCGAAATCGCGTCCGATCTGCACGGTCTTCAGCGCGGTTCGGCCGTTCGCGCCGACGGTGGCGATCGTCACGCCGTTCGGCCGGAACAGCAGTGCACTGACCGGCAGATCGAGCGCCGGCGCCGCGCTCGGCACGGCGAGATGCGCCTGCGCATACGCGCCGGGCATCAGCGCGCCATCGTGGTTGTCGACGTCGATCTCGACGCGCAGCGTGCGCGTGACGGGATCGATCGCGCCCGCGCTGCGCGCGACCCGCGCGGCAAGCCGCCGCCCCGGATACTGCGGCGTCGTCAGGTAGACCGGCGTGCCGGTCGATACGCCGGCCGCGCTGTCCTGCGGCACGTCGACGAACACGCGCAGCGTGTCCGTCTGTTCGAGATGGAAGAGTTCGCCGGACAGGCCCGGGCTGCCCGGCGTGCCGCCCGCGGTGACCAGCGTGCCGACGTCGACGTTGCGTGCGGTGATCACGCCGTCGAACGGCGTGGTGACGGACTCGTACGACACGAGTTCGGCAAGATGCGCGACGTTGGCCTGTGCGGACGCGAGCATCGCGCGCTTCGCGTTCATGTCCGCGACCTTCGTGTCGGTGTCCTGCTCCGAGACCGATTGCGTGTTCAGCATGTCCTGCCAGCGCTGCGCGGTCGATTTCGCATAGTCGTAGTTCGCCTGCGCGCTCGCTTCGTCGGCGCGCGCCTGGCGCAATTGCGCGTCGAGATCGGGCGCCGAGATCCGGGCGAGCGTCTGGCCGGCCTTCACGTGCGTGCCGAGATCGGCGCTCCAGTGCGCAACGTAGCCGCTCGTGCGCGCATAGATCGACGCGTCCGCATAGGGCGCCACCGAGCCGGGCAACGTCAGCGTCTGGTCGGCCGGCGCCACGCCGGGCACGACGACCGACACCGGCAGCGCCTGCTGCGCGGCCACCTGCGCACGCTGCGCGGCGCGTGCATCGATACGCGGCACGATGCCGAGCGCGAGCAGCGCGGCGGCGAGCGCGACGGCCGCGAGCGGCACGGCGAGCTTGCGGGCGCGGCGGGGCGGCGGCGTATCGGGGGCGGCGCCGCGCGCGGCGGGCGGCACGGCTGCGGGTGCGGTGGCCGCTTCGGCGGTGGGCGGCGGGGCGACGGGTTCGATCGAGTCGTTCATGATGGGTCCGGGTCGGGCGAATCGAAGGATGAGAGGGGGCGGCCGTCTGCACTCAACGCAGCGCTGGCGTGTCGGGCGCGTGCTGCGCGGGTCGCGCGGCCGCGGCGTCGCGGCGCCGCGCGAGCCACGCGTGAACGAAGCCGAACAGCACCGGCACGAACAGCAGCGTCGAGCACGTGCCGAACGCGAGGCCGCCGATCACCGCGCGGCCGAGCGGCGCGTTCTGCTCGCCGCCGTCGCCGAGGCCGAGCGCCATCGGCAACATGCCGATCAGCATCGCGAGCGCGGTCATCACGACGGGCCGGAAGCGGCTGAAGCCCGCGTCGAGCGCGGCCCGCCACGGCGGCGCGCCGGCCGCGAGCAGCTCACGCGCCGCGTTCACGACGAGAATGCTGTTCGCGGTCGCGATGCCGATGCACAGGATCGTGCCGGTCAGCGCGGGCACCGACAGCGTGGTGCCCGTGACGAACAGCATCCACGCGATGCCGGCGAGCGACGCCGGCAGCCCGCCGACGATCACGAGCGGATCGAGCCACGACTGGAAGTTCACGACCATCAGCAGGTAGACCAGCGAGATCGCGAGCGCGAGGCCGCCGAGCAGGCCCGAGAACGACTCGTGCATCGCCTGCACCTGGCCGCGCAGCACGATCGACGAGCCGGGCGGCAGTTGTGCGCGCGCGGCGTCGACGAGCTTCGTCACGTCGGCCGTGACGCCGCCGAGATCGCGCCCCTGCACCGCCGCGAAGATGTCGAGCACCGGCTGCACGTTGTAGTGCGACACCACGGCCTGCTGGGTCGAGCGCGAGAACGTGCCGAGCGCGCCGAGCAGGTTCTGCGCGGACGCGCCCGCGGCCGGGCCGCCAGCCGGCGTCTGCGGCGTGCTCGCGGTGCCGGCGGGCAGCGGCACGTTCGCGAGCGACTGCAGCGAATTCACCGTGTATTGCGGCGTCTGCACGAGCACCGGGTAGCTGACGCCGTTGCGCGGATCGAGCCAGAAGTTCGGCGTCGTCTGCGAGCTGCCGGACAGCGCGATCAACAGGTTCTGCGCGACGTCGCGCTGCTGCAGGCCCGCCTGGATCGCCTTCGTGCGGTCCACGTTCACGTCGATCGCCGGTTCGTCGCCGGGCTGCTGGATGCGTGCGTCGACGAGCCCGCGCACGCCGCGCAGTTTCGCGAGCAATGCATTCGCGACCGCGCGGTTCTGGTCGAGCTTGTTGCCGACGATCTGGATGTCGATCGGCGCCGGCAACCCGAAATTGAGGATCTGGCTGACGATGTCGGCCGGCAGGAACGCGAACGTCACGCCGGGGAACGACTGCGCGAGCACGTTGCGCAGCGTCGCGACGTAGGCGGCGGTCGACGCGTGATTCGGCTTCAGCGTGACGAGCACGTCGGCGTCCTCGGTGCCGATCGGGTCCGACGAATCGTACGTGAGGTTGATTCCGCTGACCGGCACGCCGATGTTGTCGAGCACGCCGGCGAGTTGGTTCGCCGGAATCACGCCGCGGATCTTCGCTTCGACTTCGTCGGTCAGCCGTGCGGTTTCCTCGATCCGCGTGCCGGTCGGCGCGCGCAGATGCAGGCGGATCTCGCCGGTGTCGACCGACGGGAAGAAGTCCTGCCCGGCGAACGCGTAGAGGCCCGTCGATGCGACACATGCGAGCAGGAACGCGGCCGCGAAGCGGCGGCGCCGCGCGATCGCCGCGGACAACAATGCGCGATAGCGCAGCCGCACGGCCTCGAAGCGATGCTCGAACGCCGCCTGGAAACGCGCGATGCGTGCGAAGGCGCCACGCGGCGGCCGGCCGCTCCCCTTGGCGCGCATCAGCGCCATCGCGAGCGTCGGCACCAGCGTGCGCGAGAAGAAGTACGACGCGATCATCGCGAAGATCACGGCCTCGGCCAGCGGCACGAACAGATAGCGCGCGACGCCCGTCAGCAGGAACATCGGCACGAACACGATGCAGATCGACAGCGTCGACACGAAGGTCGGCACTGCGATCTCGCCTGCACCGGTCAGGATCGCGTCCTCGAGCGGCGCACCGAGCTCGAGATGATGCGTGATGTTCTCGATCGCGACGGTCGCGTCGTCGACGAGGATCCCGACCGCGAGCGCGAGCCCGCCGAGCGTCATGATGTTGATGGTCTGGCCGAGCGCGGACAGCGCGAGCAGCGACGTGAGCACCGCGAGCGGGATCGTGACCGCGATGATCAGCGTCGCGCGCCAGCTGCCGAGAAACAGCAGGATCATCAGCGCGGTCAGGCAGGCAGCGATCAGCGCTTCGCGCACGACGCCCTGGACCGCCGCCTTCACGAACACGGACTGATCGTCGAGCGGCGCAATG
Source organism: Burkholderia sp. MSMB1072 (assembly GCF_001524725.1). Taxonomy (NCBI): domain Bacteria; kingdom Pseudomonadati; phylum Pseudomonadota; class Betaproteobacteria; order Burkholderiales; family Burkholderiaceae; genus Burkholderia; species Burkholderia sp. MSMB1072. Next base: position 4,486 of record NZ_LOYC01000019.1, on the reverse strand, counting down.
TGCAGCGCCTTCGGCAGCCCGGCCGCGATCTTCGGCAGCATCGCCTTCACCTGGTCGATGATCGTCAACGTTGACGCGCTGCCGGTTTTCTCGACCGTCAGCAGCGCCGCGCGCTTGCCGTCCGCCCGCACGATGTTGGTCTGCGGCGCGTAGCCGTCGCGAACGTGCGCGACGTCGCGCACGTACACGACATTGCCGCCGATCGTCTTCACCGGCAGGTCGTTCAGCGCGGCGACCGTCTGCGTGCTGCCGTTCATCTGCACGTTGTATTCGTGCGTGCCGATTTTCGCGGTGCCGCCCGGCAGGATCAGGTTCTGCGCATTGATCGCGTTGACGACGTCGATCGGTGCGAGCCCTTTCGCCTGCAGCGCGCGCGTATCGAGGTCGACGACGATCTGGCGGATCTTGCCGCCGAACGGCAGCGGCACGGCCGCGCCCTGGACGGTCGCGAGCTGGGTGCGGATGAAGCTGTTGCCGAGATCGTACAGCTGCTGCTCGGCGAGCGTGTCGCTCGACAGCCCGAGCTGCAGGATCGGCACCGTCGACGCGTTGTACGTGATGATGTTCGGCGGCAGCGTGCCGGGCGGCAGGATGCGCAGGATCGACGCGGCGTTGCTCGCGGCTTCCGCGATCGCGCGATTGATGTCGGCGCCCGGGTGGAAGAAGATCTTCACGACCGACACGCCGTTCAGCGACTGCGACTCGATGTGCTCGATGTCGTCGACGTCGGACGTGAGCGCGCGTTCGTAGTTCGACGTGATCCGCTTGGCCATGTCCTCCGCGGAGAAGCCGTTGTACGACCAGACGATGCTGACGACCGGAATGTCGATGCTCGGGAAGATGTCTGTCGGCGTGCGCAGCAGCGCGAGCGGTCCCGCGATGAAGATCAGCAGCGCGAGTACGACGAACGTGTAAGGCCTGCGTAACGCCAGCCGGACGATCCACATGATGGTGCTCCTCGAAGCAGGGCTCGGATGCGCATTCGATGCGACGAGCGTGCAGTCTGCCGGCGCGGCGTTGACCCGACCCTGACTCGAGGATTACGAAGTCGTTATCTGTGGGGGCGGGGCGGCATTGGTCGCGGATTTCAAATTTGTCATCCGCCGGTCAGCACTCCGCGCGGGCGCCTTACCGAGAATGCGCACGTCAGGCAGCCCGCGCCGCGGCCATGCTGCCGGCGGCGCATCGTCGATGCGCTGCGTCGAACCCGTCAGGAGCGTGTCGTGATGAAACCTGTCCGCATTGCCGAGATCGCCGTCGTGCGCGCGTTCGCGATCGCGCCGTCCGTGGCGGTGCATGCCTGCGCCGTCATGCGTGCGTCAATGTCCGGGTTCCTTCACGGACAGGTGGTTGACCACCGACTTCGCCGGCGCGGCGGTCTGCGCCGCGGTTTGCGCGAGCTCGATCTGCGCTTGTTCGGGAACGGTGCCGTCGAGCGTGATCGTGTTTGCGCGTGCGACGACGCGAATGTCCGACGTCGCGAGACCGCGTGTCGACGTCAGTGCCTTGCGGACCCGGGTTTCGGTGTGCCAGTTAGCGCGGCGGAGCTGTTTCTTGCCGGCGGTCGATACGGCGGATGCCGAGGCGGCGGCCGTGTCCTGTGCGACTGCGGCAGTCGCCACCGTGAGCAGCGGGATCAGGGCCAATACGGCGAGCTTGATGGGGCGCATGTTTTCCTCTCGTTGAACGTGGCGCCGAGACGGGCGTCGATGCCCGACCCGTGCGCGTGTGGAGATTCCCGCCCGCGACATACCGGTGCGATTGCGGTGCGACCGGGGCGCCGTGTCGGACAGGCGCGAGACGGTGCCTGCGCCGCGCCGCGCATCGATATCGTCGTCGTTCGGGCAACTGGAGTATCGGGTTTGCGCGCCGGGCAGGATTGCCGCAGCGCACGCCGGTTTGTCCATTGGCACGGAGCGGGCGCGCCGTATCCGGTCGTGGCGCGAACCGCGCGGTTGCGTTCGTGCCTATCGGAAAACCTGCGTTCGCCGTTGCGGGTTGAATGCGCGCTTGCCGGGCTTCGAGACTGTGTCCATGTCGGGCGTCACCGCACCAGCCGAACGCATCGCCGGACTATACGAAAGTATGAAGGCGTTGGCCGGATCGATGCCCCGTTCGATCGGTGGCGATGCCGGCGTGCGGCGGCGGCATGCGGGCGGCACGCTGCGTGGTGCCCGCGAAATCGCCTGAAGGTGTCCGCTTCGCGTCATTAAACCTCGATATGACGCGCCCCATCGATTGTCGTTTTCGTGCATCCCTATGTACGGCTGGCCCGCGCGGTACCGATTCGCTACCGTTGAGTCGACGCGGCGCACCGCTGCCGATCATCGTCTTACGATCTTTTTCGGATAACCATCATGATGCTTTCCTTGCCGAATCTCTCAGGTTCCGTTCATGACGTCGACGCGTGCGGTCGGCAACCGGCCTCGCACGATCCGATCAACGTCGAGCGCGCATGGCGCGAACCCGGCGTGGCGCCGCAGGCCGATATGGCGCTTTCGCGGTGGACGCGAAAGGAGTCGACGTCTGTCGCCGTGTCGAGCGACGGCAGCGACCGATGGCACTGCATCGGCATCAGCCTCAAATGCACGTCGCTGACGTTTGCGCATGCGGGCCGCGTGCTGGTCGACGGACGTTTGACGGCGGGCACCGCGCAGATCACCGCGCCGGGTGTGCCATGCCGGGCCGTGTTCCACGGCGCGAGCGACGTGCTGCACCTGTTCGCGTCGCAACGCGTGCTTGCCGAATGCTACGAAGACCTGTTCGGCCGGCCGCCGTCGGGCGATGTCGTCATCGACGATCCGCGCCTGATCCGCGACCCGGCCCTTGAGCGGCTCGGCCAGGCGCTCGCGGTGTCGCACACGCGCGACGGCGCGCTCGGCAAGGTGTTCGCCGACGGCGTCGGTCTCGCGATCGTGTCGCGCGTCATCGCCCGTCACTTCTCGGCGCCGCAGCGCGATGCGCGGCGGACGGCCGAGTTGCCGTCGTGGCGGATGCGGCGTGTCGTCGAATACGTGGACACCCATCTCGCCGACCCGATCGGCCTGGCCGACATGGCGCGCAGCGCCGGCCTCACGCGCATGCACTTCGCCGCGCAGTTTCGTCATGCGACGGGGCTGCGGCCGCACGAATACCTGATGCGCCGCCGGATCGAACGCGCACAGCAATTGCTGCTCGAATCGCGGCACAACGTGCTCGACGTGGCGCTGAGTAGCGGATTCCGTTCGCAGGCGCATTTCACGACGGTATTCAAGCGCTTCGTCGGCGCCACGCCGTGCTGCTGGAGGACGGGTGCCCATGAAGAACGGTGAGCGGATTCGCGCGTTCCTCGCGATCAGCGAGGCGTTTCTGTGCGGCGGCGCCGGCGCGCATGACGACACCCGCGGGCGACTGCCGCAGCCGGCTCCGATGCGCGATGCCGTCGCGCCGCGCGCCATCCGCGCAGGCGACGTATCGGGCCGGCACGCAGCGGCGCTGATGCACGGCGCGCGGCGGGAAAACACGATGGGTTCACGCAACGGAGAGGAACGGTGATGGAGAGTCGAACGAACATGACGGACATCGATCCGTGGACGCAGACGCTGGGTTTGCTCACGCAACTGTGTGCACCGCGCGACGTGCGTGCGGCCGCGCGGCCTCGGGAAGCGCGCCGCACGCGCACCGGCCCCGATCCGAGGCACAAGCCGTCTGCGGTGTCGGCGCGGCGCACGGTAGCCGTCAGTTTCGTCGAGCGCCAGACCGCGACGACCGTATCGATCGCGTGGCGCGATGCGACGCATTGCTCGTATGGCGACCAGGTCTGGCAGACGGCGCGTGCGCGCGTCGGCGGCGTATGCGCGGTAAGCGGGCGTCCGGTCGAGCCGGGCGATTCGATTTACCGGCCGCGGCCGACCCGCCCGGTGCCGCTCAATGCAGGCGCGATGATTCTGGCGTCGGTGCTGGAGCAGATCGAGCAAGCGGCCTGAGCGCACGCGGGGCCGTGCGGGCCAGCCGTCGCCCCGCACGTGCCGGCGCGGTGCCGGACTGCCCCGCATCGCGCCGGTGCTTGTCGCATCATGTCCAGTCTTTCGAATCGTTGATCGAGTGCCGGTAACCGGGCGCTCGATCGGCGTGGCCGAGCTGCTTGTCGACAGGGGCCTGGCGAGGCGGATCGGCGTAGCCGGCGGCATTCCATGCGGGCAGGTGGGCGGGCATGCGCACGAGCGCGTGCGCGGCGGGCGATTGGTTGGCGACGAATGCGCTGCCGCTCGCCATGCGTTCGAGCGGCAATTCGGTATCCGAGCCGACCGCCTCGATCGTGTCGAAGAACCGCGGCGACTGGGCCGCCCATACGACCCACGCGGCGAGCGCCACGGCGCTCGACAGGCAAAGCGTTTTCAACGGGCGGATGACGATCGGCTTCATGGAGACTATATGAACGCGTCCCGTTTGCAACAGTTTTCGTGTGTTCCGACAGACAGGATGGGCTGCAGCTCTATATCCGGCC
>NZ_LOYC01000018.1:0-107895 GCF_001524725.1 Burkholderia sp. MSMB1072 | reverse complement strand
AACATTGCTGTTCGTCGAGCTCAAACCGGTGGACAGCGACGAGACATTGCTGTCGGTGGAACTCAGGCCGGTCGACAGCGACGAGACATTGCTGTTGGTGGAGCTCAGGCCGGTCGACAACGACGAGACGTTGCTGTTGGCGGAACTCAGGCCGGTCGACAACGACGAGACGTTGCTGTTGGTGGAACTCAGGCCGGTCGACAGCGACGAGACATTGCTGTTGGTCGAGCTCAGGCCGGTCGACAACGACGAGACGTTGCTGTTGGTGGAACTCAGGCCGGTCGACAGCGACGAGACATTGCTGTTGGTGGAGCTCAGGCCAGTCGACAGCGATGAAACATTGCTGTTCGTCGAGCTCAAACCGGTGGACAGCGACGAGACATTGCTGTCGGTGGAACTCAGGCCGGTCGACAACGACGAGACATTGCTGTTGGTCGAGCTCAGACCCGTCGACAACGACGAGACGTTACTGTTAGCGGAGCTCAGACCGGAGGACAGCGCAGTAATTGAACTAGTTGTAGTGCTGGCAAGCGAGTAAAGTTGACTGCCGTTGATTGCGTCTGTACTTGTCGCTGTGATTCTCCCCGCCGCGACATTAGTAATCTGGCGCTCGGATCCGCCCTTACCGACACTGACGACGCTCGTCGGATTGGTGCCAGCGAAACCGCCATAGGTCGTGGATCCAATTGTTACGCTAGCGGTCGGATTTGTCGCGCCTGTAACCGATCCCGACCCAAGGGCAACATCGCCGGAATTAGCCGATGCCGAGGCATTGGCGCCGAGCGCGATGGATGAACTCGGGCCAGCGCTCGCCCTATTTCCGACCTGAATGCGCCCCGCATTTACCTGGAAAAGCGAATTGTTGCCGGTATCTCCGGTACTGTCGCCGATAATTGTATGGGTGAGTCCGTTTAAGTCGGTATACCCATAAAAGTAGTTTCGGATCGTCGTTCCGGCTCCGAATCCACTTAACAAAATGCCCTCGGGAAGGCCCTGGAGTTGATTATCGCTGTTGGCGATGAGCTGGTAAGCCGCTATGTACGAATTGCTGTTGAAGCTGTTGGTTTGAATTAATCCTGAAATCGCCGTCGGAATTTGGGCAAATACGCTCGGGGAGAATGCGGAAAGAAGCAGTAGTGGGACAATGCCCAGTCTGCCGGCCCGAACCGCGTGATGAAATTCCCTGCTCAGCGGCGGTGCTTCCTTGGCCGAAGCGGTCTTGCCTCGCTGTTTTGCCCCTTCCGACACGACCACCCATCCGGATGAGACGTGGGACCATATGATCTTGTATATCTTGTTCATGTTAACGATGCGTTGAATATTAATTGTAAGAAATCAACAAATAAATCTCGTCGATGCAAAAAGCAATCAACTTCGGCGTATGCCGAATTTGATCGTTCATCTCGCTATGGTTTGTATTGGCTGTCTCTGCGCTATGAGGGCACTTCTGGTGGTGCCTTCAAGTATTTTTAGTTAATGCGGAGATTTGCGAGCATTCTTCACTTCGTTTGTAGCGAATCGCTTTCCAGTTCGAACATCCGGCGATCCTTGCCGCGAATCCAGTGTGGCTCTTTCCCTCTGCCGCTCCAGATTGCACCAGACTTGGGATCGAAATAGCGCGGTCGGACCTTGCGTTTTTCGCTGCGCGGGAACACCTCTTCCGGGACGAACTTAAACTCTTCGATAGCGATCAGGATTTCCGACAATACTTTTTTACGACAGAGAAATCGCTCTTCGTTGATCTGCGCCTCGAGCGAGGCCTTTCTGTTCAAGAAATTGGAGAATTCAGTCATTTTGACCTCACTCGGCAACTTAACGTAACGAGCATCGTTGCGCTTCCGATGGGGCGGGTTGGGCAACTTTGTATTCGATGTTTGTGGTATATCTTGTCTGAACTATTAACCTGTCGCTTTTGGGTTGCGCTGCACGTTGAAAGTATAGCGACGGTCTGATGTATTTTTTGGCCTTATGTTTTTGATATTTACATTGTTGACTATTCTCCGTTTTATTAATTTATTAAATTGGCTTTGGCGAGGATTCCGTACGCCCTGCGCGGCGACGGCGAGCAGGACGAGCGGGGCGCACGCCGACGAACACGATCTGCACGCGCTCTCCGAAACGCAGGCGCGGCGGCTGCGCGTCGGCGAACAAACCGTCGAAAGACCACACGAATTTCTCCATGGGGCCGGTGAGGTGCAATTCGATCGTGCGCGTCGGCGCACGGCCAACGGGGTCCGGGAATGCACTGCGTAAATCCGCGTACGTCAGCACGGGCCGACCGTTGCCGCGTAAGCCGTGCCAGTGGATCGACGCCGGTTCGTTCGTCCGGCTGGCGACGCGCAGCGCGATGGTGCGGCCTTCGCGCCCACGCACGAGCGGCCCCGGTAGCGTGCCGTTCACAGTCGTCGCCGTGCGCGCGTGCCCATACATCTGGCCGCCACAGGCCGAACCCGCCTGCGAGGCAGGCGGCGCCGATGCGGGTGACGAAGTGCGTCTGCCGAAATCTGGATGCATGACCTGAATGAAGTCCGGTTGTCCTGGTGCACGATCGCCGACGGCCGATTTCCCGAGAACGCGGCCCGTCGAGCTTGGGACGAGATTAGCGACGAAGCGACATCAGCTAAATTGCTGCCAGATGACAATCCGTTCATGTTCGTTGTCTGGAAAATTGCCATCTTTAGCGCTATCTTTTCGATGTGCAGCGCCCGCGCCGCATAAATATCGGTCAACCCAACCCGGGCCCGCCTCGAGACCATGCGCATCCTGATTGTCGAAGACGAAGAAAAAATGCGGTCGTACTTGCACAAGGGCCTGACGGAGGCGAGCTACGGCGTCGCCACGGCGAGCAACGGCGAGGACGGGCTGTTCATGGCATTGAGCGAGGATTTCGATCTGGTGATCCTCGACGTGATGTTGCCCATCGTCGACGGTTTCGAAGTGTTGCGCCGATTGCGGAAACAGAAACACACGCCAGTGCTGCTGCTCACCGCGCGCGACACGATCACCGACAAGGTGGAGGGACTCGAGCTCGGCGCGGACGATTACCTGCCGAAGCCTTTCGACTACGCCGAACTGCTCGCGCGCATTCGTTCGCTATTGCGCCGGACGCGCCAGGACAATCGTACCGTGCTGAAGATTTCGAATCTCGAGGTCGACATCGTCAAGCGACGTGTAACGCGTGGCGGCGCACGCATCGAATTGACCGCACAGGAATTCGCGCTGCTGCAGTTGCTGGCCGAACGCGCGGGCGAGATCCTGACGCGCGCGTTCATCACGTCGCAGGTCTGGGACATGAATTTCGACAGCGACACGAACGTCGTCGACGTCGCGATCCGGCGGTTGCGCCTGAAGATCGACGATCAGGACCCGAAGCTGCTGCACACGGTGCGTGGCATGGGCTACGTGCTGGAAGATCGCTCCTCATGACGCGCTCGCAGTCCTATTCGCTGCTCGGTCGGCTGACCATGGCGTTCGCGCTGGCTGGCGTCGTCGTGCTGTTCCTGATCGGCACGTTTCTGTACCAGGCGCTGTCCACGCAGCTCCGACAACGCGACGACGGCGAGATTTCCGACAAGCTGAAGCAGATCGGACAAATCTTGCACGAGTCCCGGACGCTCGATGGCGTCCGGCAGGCTGGGCCGTTGTTTCACGAAGCGTTGCAGTCGCATTCGGGCTTGTTCGTCGCCGTGTTCGGCGTCAACGGCGAGTCGGTCATCCAGCATTCGGAGTCGGCGGGCGTCGCGCTGGACGCGCGCATCGCCAGCGAGCATGAACCCCACCGGGCGTACGCGTGTGCGCCGCCCGGCATCGGTCCAGCCGAATGCATGCATGGCCCGGTGCTGCTGGCGGATGGCAATACCGTGACGGTCGCGATCGTGCGAAGCGCGGGCGACCGGACCTCACTCATGCATGCCTATTTGATCCATGTCGTCGTTGCGGCCGCGGCCGGTGCGCTGTCGATCGCCGCGCTCGGTTATGCGATCATGCGGAGCGGGCTGCATCCGGTCCGTGAAATCGGCCGGCACGCGACGCGCATCGAGGCGAGCCGACTCGACGAACGGCTGAGCATGGACCATGCCCCGGAGGAGCTCGCCGAAATTACCCGATCGATCAACCGAATGCTGGATCGCCTGCAGCTTGCATTCGATCAATTGTCGCGTTTCTCGTCGGATGTCGCGCATGACATGCGCACGCCGCTCGCGAACATCATCGGCGCATCGCAAGTGATTCTGTCACGCGAACGGGAACGTGCCGAATACGAAACGCTGATCGAATCCAATCTGGAGGAGTGCAAACGGCTCAAGAGAATGCTCGACAACATGTTGTTTCTCGCGCGCTCCGATCATGCGACGCAGCATGTCACGCCCGAACGCTTCGATGTCGGCGAGGCGCTCGCGAAGATCGTCATGTACTACAACGAGGTCGCGAGCGACCGGAATATCCGGATCGCTTTCGATGGCGTCGGTACCGTCGTCGCGGATGAAATGCTGTTCCAGCGTGCGGTCGCGAACTTGCTGTCGAATGCGGTCGAGCACGCGCGGCCCGGTACGATCGTTCGTATCGCCATTGCCGAGCAGGAAGGATCGACGTCGATCGGTGTCCGAAACGACGGAGAGGATATACCGGCCGAACATGCGGCCCGCCTGTTCGAGCGCTTTTATCGAGCCGATCCGTCGCGCCACGGCTCGTCGAAGAATTCCGGTCTCGGTCTGGCCATCGTCAAATCGATCATGGAACTGCATCGCGGCACGGTCGGTGTCGTCAGCGCCGGCGGAGAGACCGTTTTCACGCTCACATTCCCAACGCCGAATTGAAGCTATTAAGGTCGCGTGTTTTCGACTGTTAAATTTGGTTGTGGCAGCCACGCGGGGGTGATTTTTGCACTAATGTCGATGCTCGGTTCGATGGTCGGAAAGGTCATTCATATCGGAGGAGCGGTGGGCAATCACGACATCAAGGGCAAGGTCGTCCTGATCGCAGGCGGCGCAAAGAATCTCGGCGGTCTGATCGCGCGAGACCTGGCGAGCCATGGCGCAAAGGCGATAGCGATTCACTACAACAGTGCGAGTTCGAAGGCGGAGGCCGACGCGACGGTCGCGGCTATCGAGGCGGCAGGATGCGAAGCAGCCGCTTTTCACGCGGATCTGACGAGCGCGGGTGCGATGGAAGCGCTGTTTTTGGACACGATCGCGACGTTCGGGCGTCCGGACGTCGCGATCAATACGGTCGGCAAGGTGTTGAAAAAGCCGTTCACGGAGATCAGCGAGGCCGAGTACGACGAAATGGCGGCAGTGAACTCGAAGTCCGCGTTCTTTTTCCTGCGCGAGGCGGGCAGACACGTCAACGACAATGGCAAGATCGTCACGCTGGTCACTTCGCTGCTCGGCGCGTTCACGCCGTTCTACGCGGCCTACGCGGGAACCAAGGCGCCAGTCGAGCACTTCACGCGTGCGGCGGCGAAGGAGTTCGGCGCGCGCGGCATCTCCGTGACGGCGGTCGGACCGGGCCCGATGGACACACCGTTCTTCTATCCGGCTGAAGGCACCGACGCGGTCGCCTATCACAAGACTGCCGCCGCGCTGTCGCCGTTCAGCAGGACGGGCCTCACCGACATCGAGGATGTCGTGCCGTTCATCCGCCATCTCGTGACCGACGGCTGGTGGATTACCGGTCAGACGATTCTGATCAACGGTGGTTATACGACGAAGTAGCGCACGTTGGGAAGGCGATTCATATCCATTTATCATAGCTGGCGACGACCGTGGCGTGGTCAAAGCGGAATTGCCACGCCACTGCAGGGTCAGCATTGCCGCTGTGAGATGCGCTTTACCGGAATCGCAGCAGGTCGGATATTTCGCATAACAGAGCAACCCTGATACATCGAACCGAAACGAGGCGCCGCGCATCGAGTGAACATTCCGCTGCTGGCGGCTCGGAGAAGGAAGGTCGGCCGGTGGGGCGTCGCTGGGCCGATGGACAGGCTACAGCGGAACAATGCCGTCTTCATCAAACGTCAATTCGCGCGCCATATGCAGTACAGCTTATATGCTTCGTCGAGCGTATTGGCCCACGTCAGGATCGCCGTTTCCACGTCGTCCGCGGCCGGCTGCGGCGTAAGCGGACACATCGTCCACGAATGATGACGCCGGTACGAGTCGATCGAGTACGGTAGCCAGGTCCGATCCGAGCGGGCCTCGATCGTATAGGCGATGGTGGGCGTCACGACTCGCCAGATCGAGACGATTTCCGCAGAGGCGGTACGAGGCGGCACGACGCTCATGTTACGGGCGGGCGCGGTTATCCGGATCTGATGAGACGGCCGCGTCCGTCTCTGCTCTTCCTGGGACGAACGTGACGACCGTTGCTCCGGCAGCGCGGGGAGGGAATTACTCAAAATTCAGAATGTATGTCACCGAGGTATTGAAGGTTCCCGCAACCACCGGAAGCGACGTAGCAACATATCCGGCAAAGTATACGAGGGTAGCGGAGCCGTCCACGATGTTGAACGACTGCGAGTTTTGCGCACCGCGGGCGCCTGCAAGATTGATCTTCGAGAAATCGCTGTTCATGATCGACAGCTGGACATTCTTCGCCGTTCCCATGTTGATGAGTTGACCCGTGTTCTGATCGACGGTCGGGCCCGGTTCGAAATAGACCGATACGCGTCCGGATGGCGGCGTGCAATCGCTCAACGTGATCTTGTACGGGCGCGTCATGGTGGGCGGATCGCCGACATAGCGAAATGATGCAACCGGGAGCGTACCCACCTTGACGTCGAAGGAAGAATTTTCGGCTTCCGCGCCATTGATCTTGCAAGTCGCTCCTTCAATCTGCCCTTGAAAGTTCACCAGCCCATCTTCCGCGCGCGCTGCGGGCAGCAAGTGGAAAGCGGTGGGGATGGCGACCGCGAGCGGCACGACGAACAGCAAGCGACGCATCGATATTTTCCCCATGTGGAATCGGATGACTCTGCGGCGGCGACGAATGTTCATGATCATTGATAGGACAACGTATAGGTCAAGATTCCGTTCGCGGTTCCCGGAACGATCCTGGCTTCGGTCTGAACGTAGCGTGCGCGCAATTTGACGTCGACCCGTCCAATATCCGATTGGCGCCCAAGGCTCGCGACGAGTTGCTGATTGATCGCGCCGGACTCCGGGCCGAACGCGATCGGGGAGGAGATCCCGGTTGCGCTGTCGGGCAGGATCTGGATTCCGATTCCGCGCGCGGTCGAATCACGGGTGAGCGGCAGGGTGTTTCCGGTGTTGGCGGGATTCGCGTTGTCGGTAAACGTCATGTAGACATTGCGCGTGACACCGGTGCAATCGATGGGAATCGAGAAATTCACCGGATCGCTCGTCGTGCCGGGGCCTTTGAATTTCCGCTGCGGCACGCTGCCCAACGGCACTCGAATCGACGATGACATGACTTTGCACGACGCATATTGAATGACGATGTTGCCGGAAAGATTGAATCGCCTAAATACGACCCCGCCGGCAGCAACTTCTCCAATTTGAGCACTGAAAAATCTTCCAGGCTGAATTTCGCCCGTTTTGATAATTTCCAGGGTGAATGTTCCACCGTAGGCGATCCATGTGAATGGACCCCAGAAATTTGCCGGATCGGACGTTAGCGTGGCGCCGTTATCCAAATCCTCGTAATACGTTTGCCCCCGGGAATTTCCATTGGCCCATGCCGGGCCGTCGACGACTGTTTTTATTCTGATTCCGATTCCGGGGGCATTGGTCTGGTAAATATAATTGCCAAGGCTCGTGAGATTACCGTTGTGTTTGACGGTCATCGGTACTTGAGGTGCACTGCATTGAACGACGTTAGACCATCTCGTCGGAAGAAAGACCGTGATCGTGTCGAGAACGGTGCCGACAGCGGCGTTACGATCCGGGTTGATCGTTTTCCCCGAGAAATTTATGACATTCGTACTAAATCCGGGCAGCCCCCAGCAGAATGCTGCGTTTGCGATGGATGGCGACCACAGTACCGCTACCAGAGGTATCAAACAAAAATAATTAATCAGACGCTTCATTGCTAACCTCGCCATCCGTGTTCATGAAATATATTTCGGTCTCTGGTGTGTTCTTCGTGACTGGACGCATACGTTGCGTAACGTGCTACTTGCTGGAAGCGCCGGGTGAGCCATCGATATGCGCCGCTTCGATCACGTGTTCCGTCTTGGATGCTTTCGCCGTGCAAATCGAGTCGAGCGACGTGTAGACCAACTGCTTGCGGTCTCGCGGTGGCAGGCTGTAGGAAAATTCGCATGTCTCGTCCGGCGCGTTGCCCCACTTCACGGTGAGCCGGCCGTTGTCGGTCGCACCTTGCAAGAAGAACTTTCCGCCTTGGCCGATGATTCCGATGTCGCTGCCTTTTTCGTCCTGTACCGCCGCACCGAACGGCGGCGATTTCCCATTCGGAAGGTGGACCGTGACCAACGCCGTGCGGCCGCTCACCGTCTTGAAGTGCAGCATCACGACCGAGTTCGCTCTCGGCGCGATCTGTTGAGCGGTCGTATCCAGCTGGACGTCCAGCGGCAAGCCGCGTGGATCGAGCGAAACGGTATTCAGGCTGTACGGCGTGAGGAAAGGCACGATTGCGTATCCGCGCCCGTCGACCGCCACGCCGGGCGCATTCTCGACGCGCGCGCCGGCGGCATCCGGCGCGTCGACCACGCCTACGGTATCGCCCATGCTCGGCGCCAGCGTCACACCGCCCGGGTGCGCCACCACGGCGCCGGACAGGGTCGCCGTTGCCCGGCTATACCCGTTGCCGCGGCTGACGCTGCCGCCGATCGTCGTGTACGGGCTCGCATATTGCGCATTCGCGTCAGCGCTCGATCCGGGGCGGGCGCGCGTCGCGGTTAGCCCGTAACTGAACTCGTTGTAGTCGCCTGCGCTGCCGTTGTACATGGCCTGCAGCGTCGAGCCCGCGTCATCGTCGCGCGTGAAGGTCGTGGTGAGGGTCGACGTATGCCCGTTACCGCCGAGTGGCACGGAAATGCTCGCGAAAATCTGGTTGCTCATGGCCGACGTCGTGCCCACGCGCTGCCGCGATACCGACACGGAGTAGCCGATGCTGCGGAACGAATTGCTATAGCCGGCGTTGTAGAACGTGTCGTTGCCGCCACGCCCCCAATAGTCGACGCGGTTGCCCGACATGAAGACGGACCCCCAGCGCTGTCCGAACGATTGCGACAGCGATACCTGCAACCGCGAACGAGGCCGGCCGGTCCACTGTATGTCGTTGCCGCGTTCGATCGCCTGCCGCGCCAGCATCGCGTCGCGGAACGTCCAGAATCCGCTGGACGAGTATCGAGAAGCGGAGGCGTTCACGAGCGTTTGAGTGACCGGCACGGATTTGCTGAAACTCACGCGGAAACTTTGTCCGCTGCTGTTGTTTGCCGGGCCGATCTCGGCGTGTGCATGGGTGACGTCGAAGGCGACCGCGCCGAAATCCGTGTTGACGGCCACACCCACGAGCGCCGAGTAATAATTCTGCGCGAGAATCGCGCCCGTATATCCTGTCAGCAGATTGGTGAACCCGCGCTGGACGGTCGACTGCAGCACCTTCACCTTCGATGTGATTTGCTGGTCGCGCAACTCGCCCGCGGAGGCCGTGACGCGATAGATTCCCGGGCGCAGCAGTTGCACGACCGACGCGTACGGCACGGCGAAACTTCGCTGGCTTCCGTCCGCCTCGGTGATCGTCACCAGCAGATTGCCGCCGTAACCCGTCGCATAGAGATCCTTGATCTCGAACGTACCGGGCGTCACGATCGTTTCGTAAAGCTTGATGCCGTTCTGCGTGACGGTCACACGGGCATTGGAGTTCGCGACGCCGCGAATGATCGGTGCATAGCCGCGCATCGATTCCGGCAGCATCTGATCGTCGGTGGCCAATTGAATGCCGCGCACACCGAAACTGTCGAAGAACTGCCCGTCGGTATACGTGTCGCCGATCTTTACCTGGCTCCGCAGGGACGGCACGTCGTGCTGCAGGTACGTGACGATGCTTTGATACTCGCGCGTTCGCCCGGTCGACCACGACATCGAGCCGTTGTGCCTGACGTGCCAGCTGCCGATGTTGATTCCCGCGTTCAGTCCGAGGTAGCCTTGGGAGTCGGCTGACTCGCCTCCTGTCGAACGCGAGCCCGTGAAGTTGTAGGCAAGTGTCGCCGACGGCACGCCGGCATCCCAAAGCTCCGGACTCACGTAGCCGTGCGGGTTCTGCTTCACCGCGATTTGCGGAACGGTGAGATCCAACCTCAGGTCGGATGGGTCGAAATCGACGCTGGCGTCGCCCACCATGGACCTCAGGTCCAGGCATTCGTCGACATTCGCGGAGGCCAGTCGCGCGCGGTTCTCCGGCGACAGCACGTCGAAATTCAGGCCGATGCGCTCGCCGAGCTTGCGGTCGAAGCACAGTGCGGCGTTCGCGCCATTGCGAGCACCGAACTTTACCGCCTGACGGCCCACCCAGTTTCCGTTCACGATCACGTCGACCAGATATTGACCGGGGACCACCGGATTGCCTTTCTCGAACCGGCTCACGTCGATCGACCGTCCGTCCGGCCCCAGCAGGAACTGACTGTCGAACTGGACGTCCTTCGTCGTCGTGTCGCCATTCGCACGAACAGGCTGCATCACGCTGGCTGCGCATAGCGTGAGCAACGCCACCAACGGTCTCATGACGATGCGCTTGCTTCCGGATTCGAGCGAATACGAATACATGATGATGGGAGAACTTGAGTGACCCGCGAACATGATCGGGAGAGCGGCCTGGGGCTCCGCATGCGTTGTCGCTCGAGCAGCGAGCGACGGAGGGCACGACGCGTGTCGCTACTTGCTCTTTGGGAATGTCGCGTTGATCTCCGCGCCGTAGTCGTTGATATAGCGATACTTGACTTCGAACGGCCCGGCGGCGGGCGTGACGGCGGACTTCTTCAGGAGGAACGTCGTGCTCCCTCTTGGGGCGACCATGCCGCCCACGCTGTCCGAATACGACTTGCCGTCGATTCCGGCGTCGATGTTCACGATCGTTACGTGATAGGCGGAGGGATTGTCCACCTGCACTTTCATTTCGCCGCCTTCCGGCACGGGCGTCCATTTCAGCTCGGTTGCAGCTGCGTCGGGGTTATCCGGCAGCGCCTTCGGCCTGAAAAATATCTTGATGCGGTAGCGGAATGCCAATTGCATCAGGTTCTCGTTTTCCGTCGACACTTGTGCCTTGGGCGGAACTTCGAGTACGTTCAGCCAGAAGACGGACTCCTTGTCCTGCGGCAGCGGCTCTCCGGTATAAATGAGGCGGAGCGTCTGACCTTTCCTGGGTTCCATGCGGAACAGCGGCGGCATCAACGTGAACGGCAGCTGGACGGCCCCAGGTTGCGCTTTGGGATCGCCTTTATCGAGCCACGTCTGCACCAGTGCGGGCGACGATCCTTCGTTGCTGAGCTTGATGGAAACCTCGCGCTCTCCGGCGGGATAGATCACCCGTGTGCCCATGATCACGACACTGCCGTACGCTGTCGAAACGCACGTCAGCAATACCGCGACGGCGGAACGCGCTGCTGTCTTCCATGGGAACATGTCTGAGAATCCGATTCTGATGATTAGGAATGCGAAGGCCCCCTGGCAAGGGGGCGGGGTTCATGCCGACGTGTTTCGATCAGCTGAAGTTCAGCGTGTACATGACCTGGGCTTGCACCGGGCCGGGCGTTGCAGCGCCGCCCGTTGCCACATACTGTGCGTAGAACTTCAGCGTGGCCGTCCCGTCCGCGCCGATCGCGACGACGTCGGCACCCTGAGTGGTAGGATCATTACCCAACGTGATCGGCTGGAACCCGCTGTTCAGCAAGCCCACTTCGACGTTGGTGGCATACGCCTTGCCGTTGGTAGCCGTGCCGGTATTGTTCTTGAGCCGACCGGTGTTGAAGTCGACCTGGGGGCCGGGTTCGAAGTAGACCGTCACGTTGCCCGACGCGGGCGTGCAATTGGTCAGCGCAATGGTCCACGGCGTACGCTCGGCGGTATCGCCATCCTTCTTGAGCGCCGACGTCGGCACCGATTTGAGCGTGACGGTGAAGTCGCTTTTGCCGGTGTTGTTGCCATTGATCGTGCAGGTCTGCGAGACGACTTCGCCGTTGAAATTGACCGTGCCGTCCGCGGCGTGCGAAATGCCCGGCATGGCGATGGCCAATGCCATCGCACTCACCGATAACGGTCCAAGGATTTTTTTGCTCATCTGGAACTCCTTCGCTGGTTGAGGCACTGCGCCTCTGATTAGTATGCCGAGCCTGCCCACGCCAATAACGAGTCGAATATGCCGGATAAGTGGAGTGGCCTCGTCGAGTACGAGGCGATTTCGGGCGACCACGAACACGGCCAGGAAATCTTCGGTGCCGATTCCACGTTGGCTGAATTCAATGGTCCCGTTCGATCGCTATTGGCGTGAACAGGCTCGGATCTCGCAGAGTCACGTCAGCTGCTCAATTTGCTTCGTCGGAAGCAGATTGTTTTTGGGGGGGAGACTGATCGGTGACAACGCACCAGCATTCTATCCAGTCTGATTTTGGCGAATACTTCTCGTGACAAAGATTGACAGAGTTATTTATGATTTATCGATTAACTGGATAATATTGGTATTTAAAAAATATTAATCAGGGCGCTTCCCGTATTCCGCAAACCCCGCGAATCGACGCCGGACCGACTTATAGGGGTGACGATACCCTGGCCCTGACCGGAGAAATAGCCTGGTTCAAAAGTGGAGAAGTTCGGCGCGATGTGTCCAGGCGGGACGAAGGCCATGCCACGAAGAGGAGCAAGTCTACGGAAGAGCAGATCGCATTCGCGCTGACGCTAGCCGAGCTGGGTACGACGATCGACGAGATCTGCCGCAAGCTCGGAATTAGCGACGCGACTTTCGACGACTGGAAGAAGAAATTAGGAGGGCTGGGACAGACGACGGGCGCTACTCGACCCAGCCGGAAATTCTCGCTTCCGACCGGGACCGAATCTGGTTCAGAGTCGAACGCCGAGCGTTTTGGGTCGGATATCGACAATCGCCAATCCGGAAACGAAAAACGCTGCTGAAGGCAACCTTCAGCAGCGTTACACGAGGAGCGCAAAGACCGCGCAGAATACCTGCTTGCGTCAGACCGTCTCGGGTTGCCGCACGGCCTTCGCGACATTGCGCGCCGGTGCGCCGTTCGCGACGAAGTACGGCACGTCGACACGTGCGAGCGGCGTGCGGCCGCGGATCTTGTCGGCGATCTTCTCGGCGATCATGATCGTCGGCGCGTTCAGGTTGCCGGTCGTGATGATCGGCATGATCGACGCATCGACGACGCGCAGCCCTTCGAGTCCATGCACGCGGCCTTCTTCATCGACCACCGCCATGTCGTCGTAACCCATCTTGCACGAGCACGACGGATGGAACGCGGTTTCCGCGCGAGCGCGCACGAATGCGTCGAGCTCCTTGTCGGTCTTGCAGTCGGCGCCCGGGTTCAGTTCGCGGCCGCGATAGCGATCGAGCGCCGGCTGCCGCATGATCTCGCGCGTCGCGCGAATCGCATCGCGGAACTCGCGCCAGTCGAGCGCTTCGGCCATGTAGTTGAACAGGATGCTCGGATGGTCGTTCGGGTCGCGCGAGCGCAGCTTCACGCGGCCGCGGCTCGGCGAGCGCATCGAGCCGACGTGCGCCTGGAAGCCATGCATCTCGATCGCGTTCGAGCCGTTGTAGTTGATCGCCACCGGCAGGAAGTGATACTGGATGTTCGGCCACAGGTCGTCGTCGCGCGTGCGGATGAAGCCGCCCGCCTCGAAGTGATTGCTCGCGCCGAGGCCCGTGCCGTTCAGCATCCATTCGAGGCCGATCTTCGGCTGGTTCCACCACTTGAGCGCCGGATACAGCGAGACCGGCTCCTTGCACTCGTACTGGATGTACATCTCCAGGTGGTCCTGAAGATTCTGGCCGACGCCGGGCAGGTCGAGCACGACGGGAATGTCGAGTTCCTTCAGCCATGCGCCGGGGCCGACGCCCGAACGTTGCAGCAGTTGCGGCGACGCGATCGCGCCGCTGCACACGAGCACTTCGCGGCGGGCGTGCGCGGTCGCGCGCTCGCTGCCGCGCAGATAGGTGACGCCCGACGCGCGCTTGCCGTCGAACAGGATGCGGTCGGCGAGCGCGTGCGTGACGATCTCGAGATTCGGCCGCACCTTCGCCTGATCGAGGTAGCCGCGCGCGGTGCTCGCGCGGCGGCCCTTCGGCGTGACGGTGCGGTCCATCGGGCCGAAGCCTTCCTGCTGATACCCGTTCAGGTCGTCGGTGCGCGGATAGCCGGCCTGCACGCCCGCATCGACCATCGCCTCGAACAGCGGGTTCACGCCCGGCTTGCTGGTGGTGACCGACACGGGGCCGCTGCCGCCGTGATAGTCGTTCGGACCGATGTCGCGCGTCTCGGCTTTCTTGAAGTACGGCAGGCAGTCGAGATACGTCCAGTTCTCGAGGCCCTTGTGTGTCGACCAGTTGTCGTAATCGAGCGCGTTGCCGCGGATGTAGCACATTCCGTTGATCAGCGACGAGCCGCCGAGCCCCTTGCCGCGGCCGCACTCCATCCGGCGGTTGTCCATGTGCGGCTCGGGGTCGGTCTCGTACGCCCAGTTGTAACGGCGGCCCTGCAGCGGATAGGCGAGGGCGGCCGGCATCTGCGTGCGGAAGTCGAAGCGGTAGTCGGGGCCGCCCGCTTCGAGCAGCAGCACCGTGACGTCCGGATCTTCCGTCAGCCGCGTGGCGAGCACGTTGCCCGCGGAACCCGCGCCGCAGATGATGTAGTCGTATTCGCGTGTCGTCATGACGGATCTCCTTCTCAGAACACCGGGTTGTAGCGGCCGAGCTCGACCTGCACCGACTTGATTCGAGTGTAGTGCTCGAGCGTCGTGATGCCGTTCTCGCGCCCGACACCGGATTGCTTGTATCCGCCAACCGGCATTTCGGCCGGCGATTCGCCCCAGGTATTGATCCAGCAAATGCCGGCTTCGAGGCGATGGATCGTGCGGTGCGCGCGCGACAGGTTCTCGGTCACGACGCCGGCCGCGAGGCCGTAGTGCGTGTCGTTCGCGCGGGCGATCACTTCGTCCTCCGATTCGAAATCGAGGATGCTCATCACCGGCCCGAAGATTTCCTCGCGCACGATCTTCATGTCGTCTCGGCATTCGCCGAACACGGTCGGCGCGACGTACTGGCCGCTGCCGAAGTGGCCGTCGGTCAGGCGCGTGCCGCCCGCGAGCAGCTTCGCGCCTTCGGCCTTGCCGCTTTCGATGAAGCCGAGCACCTTGTCGAGTTGCGCGGCCGACACGAGCGGGCCGAAGTTGGTGTCGGCATCGGTCGGCTTGCCGACGCGGATGCGCTTCACGCGTTCGAGCACCTTCTTCGTGAACGCGTCCTTGATCGAGCGGTGCACGAACACGCGCGTCCCGTTGGTGCAGACCTGGCCCGAGCTGAAGAAGTTGGCGGTCACCGCGATGTCGGCCGCGCGGTCGAGGTCCGCATCGTCGAACACGATCAGCGGCGACTTGCCGCCGAGCTCCATCGTCACTTCCTTCAGCGACGACGCGCCAGCCAGCGACATCACCTTCTTGCCGGTTTCGACGCCGCCGGTGAACGACACCTTCGCGATGTCCGGGTGGCCGGTGAGCAGCGCGCCGACCGAGCCGTCGCCCTGCACGACGTTGAACACGCCGGCCGGCACGCCGGCTTCCGTATAGATTTCCGCGAGTTTCAGCGCGGTGAGCGGCGTGACTTCGCTCGGCTTGAACACCATCGCATTGCCGGCCGCGAGCGCGGGTGCGGTCTTCCAGCAGGCGATCTGGATCGGGTAGTTCCACGCGCCGATACCGGCGCACACACCGAGCGGCTCGCGGCGCGTGTACACGAACGACTCGGCGCGCAGCGGCACCTGCAGCCCTTCGATCGCGGTCGCGAGGCCCGCGTAGTACTCGATCACGTCCGCGCCGGTGACGATGTCGACCGCGAGCGTCTCGCCGATCGGCTTGCCGGTGTCGCGCGTCTCGATGGCCGCGAGTTCGTCGTTGCGCTCGCGCAGCAAGTCGACCGCGCGGCGCAGGATGCGCGAGCGCTGCATCGCGGTCATCGCCGCCCATTCCCGCTGGCCTTCCTGCGCGGACGCAACCGCGCGATCGACGTCGGCCGCGCTCGCCTGCTGCACCTGCGCGAGCAGTTCGCCGGTGGCCGGATCGAAGGTGTCGAAAGTCTTGCCGCTCGTGGCGTCGACGTAACCGCCGCCGATGTAGAGGCGCTGCAAACCGTATACGGACATGAGGATCTCCTTGAGGGCGACTGCGTGACGCGTCAGTCGGACGCGAGCAGCAGGTCGATGTAATCGTGGGCGAGCTTCAAAGCGGCTCGGGTGTCGATCGGGCCGCCGGCGAGTGCGCCGCGCAGCCACAGGCCGTCGATCAGCGCGGCGAGGCCGCTGGCGGCCTCGCGCGCTTTGGCGCGCGGCAATGCCTTCGCGAACTCGGCGCACAGGTTCGAATGGAGGCGCCGCGTGTTGACGTGCTGCAGGCGCTTGAGCATCGGGTCGTGCATGCTCTGCGACCAGAACGCGAGCCACGTCTTCATCACGGGCGCGCTGACCTGCGTGTCGTCGAAGTTCGCGGCGACGATTGCGCGCAGCCGCGAACGCGGATCCTTGCGCGCGGCTGCGCGGCGGCGCGTGGTGGCCGACCACAGGTCGCGCAGCACGTGCCGCATCGTCGCTTCGAGCAGGCCGTCCTTGTCGCCGAAGTAATGGCTGACGATGCCCGTCGAGATGTTCGCGCGTTGCGCGACCGATGCGAGCGTCGTGCCGGGCAGGCCCGCTTCGTCGATCGAGCGCAACGTCGCATCGATCAACTGGGCGCGGCGTATCTCCCGCATTCCGACTTTCGGCATCGTGACTCCCTTCGCCCGGACGGGCCGTCCATGGAAGTCGGAATCCTAGCGGTTTTTTATTGAACGATCAATCAACAAAAAATCGGGGGCGAACGGAATGCCGTGTTCCAAACGGGAGGATTCGTCACGTCTGGAGCCCATGTGCAGGTGCGGAAAAACGAGTTGAAAGAAGGTTAATTAAGTTTGAATCTGTTTAAAACGGTTCACGGAAATTCGACGCAATCGGAAGCACCGTTTCCATGTTCGATTTCATTACGAAACGAAAGAATGTCGAAATCTGCAACATCGTTCACGATATGAAATCGTCAAACCGGATCGTGAAGCTGGCCGGCTTTCTAAAATCCGTTTCAATTGACCGATTGAAATCGATCAAACCATTGAATAAAAAAGAGAAATTTGTGATTTTTAGCGTCGGAAAGGGTGGCTCGCAAACGATTGCAGTCACCTCTTCTTGAATTCCTCATACCACGAAAATCGATAAATAAATTTGAATCTGGCGTATTTCCGGTCCGGGTAGAGGGATTTTTGGAATCGCTTGAGTAAGTAATATCGGTCGTATTAGTATGGCGCCGCACCATGAGGAATGAATGGCGCCGCGGGAAATTGCTGCGGTGCGTCGGCAACGAGCGCGTCGAACGACCGCGCACGGGGGCGGCGTCAGCCATTGCGCACTTGCAGCATGCCGCGACGTCGAGACGCCGCATCCACCGGAGAACGACGATGCCGACCGAAAAACACGTGGTCCCGCTACCGAATGGGCTGAAGGTATACGTCGAGCGGAACGTGTTCGACCCGGCCTTCGACACGGCGATGCTCGTCAACGGCGCGCTCGCGACGACCGCGTCGTTCGGCCAGACGGTCCAGTATCTCGGCGAGCGGATGAACACGATCTGCTTCGACCTGCCGTATGCGGGGCAGTCGCGCCAGCACAATCCAGGCTGCTCCATCCTGACCAAGGACGACGAAGCCGCGATCCTCCAATACCTGGTCGAGCGCTTCGCACCGGTGTTCCTCGTGTCGGTGTCGTGGGGCGGCGTCGCGTCGCTGTTCGCGCTCGCGCGCGGCTGCCCGAGCGTGCGACGCGCGGCGATCTGCTCGTTCTCGCCGTTCCTGAACGATGCGATGGTCGACTACGTGACGCGTGCGCGCGACCACATCGCGGCCGGCGAGAACCTGAAGGCCGCGCAGTTGCTGAACGACACCGTCGGCCGCTATCTGCCGCGCATCATGAAGCTGTACAACTACCGGTATCTCACGCGCCTGCCGCGCGACGAGCAGGACCAGGTCGCCTTCCACGTCGACCAGATCCTGTCGTTGCAGCCCGAGCGCTACTTCAGCGAGTTCTCGAACATCGGCTGCGAGCTGCTGTTCCTGAACGGCGAGCGCGACGAATACACGACGCCGGCCGACGTGCGTCAGCTCGGCGCGCACGTGGCGCGCGCCCGGTTCGCGACGGTGCCGGACGCCGGCCATTTCCTCGACATCGAAGGCCGTGCGCAGCGCGAATGCACCCGTGCCGCGCTGCTCGATTTTTTCTGTGGCGAGGCAACCCTCGCGACCGGCATCGCACGTGCCGCCGCGCACGCGTGCGTGCCCGCGCCGATGCCTGCGCTGTCGTCGTGACGTCGTCCGTCGTGCATCGGGCTCGTCCCGCGCATCCGAATTCCCATCCCAACGAGGCAGGCCAGCCGTGAATATCGTTCAGACCATCGCCATCGTCGTTCCGTGGGCCGCGTGGCTCGCGTACTGGATCGCCACGTCGCGGGGCGTCAAGACGACCGTGCGCAAGGAAGCGTCGCGCTCGCGCACGCTGCAGTCGATTCCGCTGATCGTCGGCGGCGCGTCGATCATCCTGCCCGATCCGACGTGGCAGGCGCTCGCGCCCGACTGGCAGCGCTTCGGGCTGCAGGCGCAGTGCGGGCTCGCGGTGCTGGTGGCCGGCCTGCTGTTCTCGGTGTGGGCGCGGCTGCATCTGGGCACGAACTGGAGCGTATCGGTCACGCTGAAGGAAGATCACGAGCTCGTGCGCACGGGGCCGTATGCGCTCGTGCGTCACCCGATCTACACCGGCTGCCTGGTCGCGCTGGTCGGCGCCGCGTTGATCGGCGGCGAATGGCGCGGCGCGATCGGCGTGCTGCTCGTGTTCGCGTCGCTCGCGTACAAGGTGCGCGTCGAGGAGAGCTGGCTGACCGGATATTTCGGGCCGGCCTACGTGCAGTACCGCCGCGAAGTGGCGGCGCTGATCCCAGGCTTTTACTGATCTGCGCGAGGCGCGCGATGGCGAAGATGATCGTGACCGCGATCGGCTCGGCGGGCGACGTGCATCCGATGCTCGGGATCGCGCGCACGCTCGCGGCGCGCGGTCACGAGGTCGTGTTCTGTACGCATGCGCCGTTCGAGGCGGCCGTGCGCCGCTGCGGGTTCGCGTTCGTGCCGGTCGGCACCGCGGCCGACTATGACGCGGCGATGGCGAACCCGGCGCTGTGGGATCCGCGCACGTCGTTCCGCACGCTATGGCAGGTGATCGCGCCGACGCTGCGCCCGCATTACGACGCCCTGCGCGCGCTGACCGATGCCGACACCGTGCTGGTCGGCACGCTGTGGGCATTTTCCGCGCGCTTCATGCAGGAACTGCACGGCACGCCGTACGTGTCGGTGCAGGTGTCGCCGTCGACGCTGCTGTCCGCGCATGCGCCGCCGACCCACCCGCGCCTGACGATTCCCGCACGCTGGCCGTTGCCGCTGAAGTCGGCGCTGATGACGCTGATCGAGCGGCAGGTGCTCGACCGCGTGTGCGGTCCGGCGCTCGACGCGGTGCGCCGCGAGCTCGGGCTCGCGCCCGCGCGGCGCGTGCTCGGCCGCTGGCTGCATTCGACCGACGGCGTGCTGTGCCTGTTTCCCCGCTGGTTCGCGCCGCCGCAGCCCGACTGGCCGTCGAACCATCTGCAAAGCGGTTTTCCGTTGTTCAACGATATCGCGACGCCCGACGACGATGCGGCACTCGATGCCTTTCTCGCGGCGGGCGAGCCCCCGGTCGTGTTCACGGCCGGTTCGACGCGCGTCGATCACGTCGCGTATGCACGCGCAGTGACGGAAGCGTTGCGCGCGACCGGCGCGCGCGGCATCCTGCTGACGCCGGACGAGCGCGCGACGGACGGCGACCGGCTGCTCGTGCGCCGTTTCGTGCCGATGCGCACGCTGCTGCCGCGTTGCCGCGCGCTCGTGCATCACGGCGGGATCGGCACGGCGGCGCTCGCGTGCGAAGCCGGCATCGTACAGGTCGTCACGCCGTTCGCGCACGACCAGTTCGACAACGCGCAACGCGTCGTCGCGAACGGCTGCGGCGTGCGGGTCGACGGCCCGCTCGACGGCGCACGGCTCGGCGCGGGGCTCGCGCGCGCGCTCGAAGAACCCGCGTTCGCGGTACACGCGGAGCGTACGCGCGCGCTGCTCGCAGCCGCGCCGGACGGCTGCGGCGCGGCCGCCGATTTCATCGAACGGTTCGTGCCCAGGCGCGGGCGGCTGGCCGTACGGGCCGATGTCGCGGTGGCCGGCGCATGAGCACCGCGTCGCCGCTTCACGACGGACCGGTGGCGCCGTCCGCGTTCGACGTGCCGGCGCCCGTGCCGGCCGCGCAGCCGGTGCGCGGCATCCGGCTCGCGCTGCTGACGTTCGCGCTGTCGCTCGCGACCTTCATCGAAGTGCTCGACTCGACCGTGACGAACGTCGCGGTGCCGGCGATCTCCGGCAGTCTCGGCGTATCCAACAGCCAGGGCACGTGGGTGATCAGTTCGTATTCGGTCGCGGCCGCGATCGCGGTGCCGCTGACCGGCTGGCTCGCGCGGCGCGTCGGCGAGCTGCGGCTGTTCGTCGGCGCGGTGCTGTTGTTTACGCTGACGTCGCTGCTGTGCGGGATGGCGCGCGACCTGCACGTGCTCGTGATCTGCCGCGCGCTGCAGGGATTGTGTTCGGGGCCGATGGTGCCGCTGTCGCAGACGATCCTGCTGCGCACGTTCCCGCCCGACAAACGCACGATCGCGCTCGCGCTGTGGGCGATGACGGTGCTGCTCGCGCCGATCTTCGGGCCAGTGGTCGGCGGCTGGATCGTCGACAACTTCTCTTGGCCGTGGATCTTCCTGATCAATTTGCCAATCGGGCTGTTCTCGTTCGCGGTGTGCACCGCGATGCTGCGGCCCGACGCGCAGCGCGGCGCGGCCGGCCCGATCGACGTGCCGGGCATCGTGCTGCTCGTGATCGGCGTCGGCTCGCTGCAGGCGATGCTCGATCTCGGCCACGACCGCGGCTGGTTCGATTCGCCGCTGATCGTCACGCTCGCGGTGGTCGCGGCGCTCGCGATCGTGTCGCTACTGATCTGGGAGGCGGGCGAAGCGCATCCCGTCGTCGATCTGAGCCTGTTTCGCGACCGCACGTTCTCGTTCTGCGTACTGATCATCTCGCTCGGGATGATGAGCTTCTCCGTGGTCGGCGTCGTGTTTCCGCTGTGGATGCAGGCCGTGATGGGCTACAACGCGTTTCATGCGGGGCTCGCGACCGCGTCGCTCGGCGTGCTCGCGCTCGTGTTCTCGATCCTCGTCGGGCTGCATGCGTACCGCTTCGACGCGCGCGTGCTCGCGACGTTCGGCTTCCTCGTCTTCGCGGCCGTGCTCGCATGGGACGCGCATTTCACGCTGAAGATGACGTTCGCGCAGATCGCCGCGCCGGGGCTGATCCAGGGGGTCGGCCTGCCGTGCTTCTTCATTCCGCTCACTGCCGCCACGCTGTCGCGCATTCCGGACGACCGGCTCGCCGCCGCATCGAGCCTGTCGAATTTCCTGCGCACGCTGTCGGCTGCATTCGGCACGGCGATGAGCGTGACGCTGTGGGACAACCGCGCGACCTATCACTACGACGTCGTGTCGCAATCGGTCACGCATGCATCGGCGAACACGCAACGCTTCGTGCATGCGTTGAACACGATGGGCGTGGACGGCGTGCGCGAGCTGACGACGCTGCATCAGGTCGTGATGCAGCAGGCGTACATGATGGCGACCAACGACATGTTCTGGATGGCGAGCATGACGTGCCTCGCGCTCGCGGCGATGATGTGGCTGACGCGACCCAGGCGCGGCGCGGCAGCATCGTTCGGGCATTGAGGAACGGACCATGACGACACTCGGCGCACTCGTGATCCTGTATCACCCGAGCGATGCACAGCTCGACGCGCTGCGCGGATGGCGGCACGCGTGCGACGCGCTGCTCGTCGTCGACAACACGCCGCAGCCCGATATGCGGGCCCGCGCGCTGTGCGCGCGCGAAGGTATCGCGTGGCTGCATCACGGCAATCGCGGCGGTATCGCGGGCGCGTACAACGCGGGGCTCGCGGCGCTGTTTCGCGATCGCGTCGACGCGGTCGCGCTGTTCGACCAGGATTCGTCGGTGCCGGCCGCGTATTTCCCGACGATGCGCGAGATCTGCGCGGCGCGCGCGGGGTGTGCGTTCATGGCCGGCCCGCGCATCTTCGACGAGAACGCGCGCAGTTTCCTGCCCGAACTCGCGACGAACGGCATCGGCTTGCGCCGCCTGCGCATCGAAGCGGGCACGCCGATGCAGCGCTGCGCATTCCTGATCTCGTCGGGCTGCGTCGTGTCGCGCGATGCGTTCGCCGTGCTCGGCCGCTTCGACGAGACGCTGTTCATCGATCACGTCGACACCGAATACAGTTTCCGCGCACTGTCGCGCAACGTGCCGCTCTATGTCGTGCCGTCGCTGGTGCTGCCGCACCGGATCGGCGCGAAACGGCGGCATGCGATCGGTCCTTTCCAAATGACGTCGATGAATCACTCGTGGCAACGGCGCTACTACAGCGCACGCAATGCGGTGCAGTTGGGCATGCAGTACGGGCTGCGCTTTCCGGTGGCGCTCGTGCCGAACCTGCTGACCGTGTGGCAGGTCGTGCAGATCGCGCTCGTCGAGCGCGACAAGCGCGCGAAGCTAGCGGGCATTCTGTTCGGCGTCGCGGACGGCCTGTTCGGCCGGCTCGGCCCGCTCGAGCGCACGCGGCCGCGTCTGGCCGCGCGGGCGCAGCGCGTTCGGCAGGGGTGAGGCGCGATGCGGCGTATGACGAAACCCGCGGGGATGAGGGGCCGCGCGACGATCGCGGCGGCGGCCGTGCTGCTGGCGTTGGGCGGATGCGTGCCGTCGGGCTTCCTGCCTTCGCTGTCGCTGCGCGCGCCGGCCGACGATGCGCTTGCGCGCACGGCCGGCGCCGGCGCGAACGGCGCGTGGCCGGCGCCCGATTGGGTGAAGCAGTTGCAGGATCCGCAGCTCGACGATCTGGTAGCCGACGCATCGCAGAATAGTCCCGATGTACAGGTCGCGCAGGCGCGGCTGCGGATCGCGCAGGCGCAGCTTCAGCAGTTCGATTCGCTGATGGGGTTGACGGGCACGGCCGGCGCGACGATCAGCCGCGCGCGGATGCCGAAGCCCGGCGATATCGCCGACGTCACGGCCGGCGGCTATCGCGTGCCGGTGCAGATCTTCGGCGATCCGAACGTGTCGCCGTCGTCGATCTTCGTCGGGCTGAACTATCAGCTCGACCTGTGGGGCAAGAACCGCGCGGCGACGAAGAGCCTGCTGTCGCTGCGCGACGCGGCCGGCGTCGAGGCCGAGCAGGTGCGGCTCACGCTCGCCGTCGCGATCGTCACCGTGTATTGCCAGCTGGACCAGGCGTACGCGATGCGCGACCTGTTGCAGCAGAAACTGAAGATCAGCCAGCGCGTGACGGCCGTGCTGCGCGAGCGCACCGCGCGCGGCCTCGACAACGCGTACGACGCGAGCGATGCGTCGATCAAGCGCAGCCGCCTGCTCGAACAGATCGCACTGAACGACGAGCAGATCAAGCTCGCGCAACTGCAACTCGGCGTGCTGTCCGGCCGTGGCCCGGAGCGCGGGCTCGCGCTGCAGCGGCCGCGCGTCGGCGCGTTCCCCGGTGGCGCGCTGCCGCCAAGGTTGCCGGCCGACCTGCTCGGCCGCCGGCCCGACATCGTCGCCGCGCGGCTGCGGGTCGAAGCCGCGTTCGCGAATGCCGACTCGACGCGCGCGCAGTTCTATCCGGACGTGAATCTCGTGGCGCTCGGCGGCTTGTTCGCGTTGACGCCCGCGTCGCTGTTCTCGCGCGATTCGCTCGCGGGCTCCGTCGGCCCCGCGATCTCGCTGCCGATCTTCGATCGCGGCCGGCTGAAGGCGAAGCTCGGCGCGGACGTCGCGCAGGCCGACGTCGCGATCGGGTTGTACAACAAGACCGTCGACGATGCGCTCGGGCAGGTCGCGCAACTCGTCACGTCGCTGCAGACGTCGCAGACGCTCGTCGCGCAGCAGCAGGACGCGGTCGCGGCCGCGCAGAAGATCGTGCAGATCGCGGCGGATCGGCATCGGCGCGGCGTGCTGATGCAGAAGGACGTCGATGTCGCGGATCTCACGCTGATCGACGAGCGCGCGCAGATGATCGCGTTGCTCGGCAAGCAGCGGACGCTGCGGGTCGGGTTGATCGGCGCGCTGGGCGGCGGGTTCGATGCGGGCGGCGGGGCGTCGGCGCCCGCTTCGGCATCGACGCCGGCCGTTCATCAAGCGCGCGGCGGCGCGGCGAAGCGAGGACCGGCGACGACGGCGGCGACCTTGAGCCGGGCGACCGCGACGGCGGCGCCGCCCGATGCGCGTTCGGCGGCCGGGACCGCGCGGCAGGCTGCCGGATCCGGCAGCACGTCGACCGACGGTGTCGCATCGCGCGACGCGGCGGCCCGTCCGTCGAATGCAGCCGCGGCGAGCAACGACCCGGTGCGCCGCGGCGTGCCCGATCCGACTCGTACCGCGTCCGCGAGCCCGGCGGCCAACCAGCCCGGCACGCCGGCCATTCCGCTGTTTCAGCATGACCGCCTGATCGTTACGCAAAGCGACTGATGCATCACGACAACCTTCATACCGCCGCGCCGCCGGCCGCACTCGACGGCGATCCGACTCTCGACGCGCGCCGTGCGACGCGCCGCAAGCGCTTCATGGTGTTCTTCGCGATCGTGCTCGCGGCTGCGCTCGCATGGCTCGCGTTCTGGCTGTTGAGCGAGCGCTACTACGAAGACACCGACGACGCGTATGTCGCGGGCAGCATCGTGCAGGTCGCCGCACAGATTCCGGGCACTGTGATCGACGTGCTGGCCGCCGATACGCAGACGGTGCGCGCCGGGCAGCCACTCGTGCGGCTCGACGATGCCGAGGCGTCGGTCGCGTTCGCGCAGGCGAAGGCGCAACTCGTGCAGGCCGTGCGGCAGGTCGCGAACGCGAAGATCTCGAACACGATGTACGTCGAAGCGGTGAACGCCCGGCGCGCCGACCTGCAGCTCGCGCAACGCGCGCTGGCCGCGCGATCGGGCGCGTCGGTCGAGATCGTCGCGCCCGAGGAACTGGCGCGCGCCCGCGCGGCGGTAGCCGGCGCGCAGGCCAACCTGGCGGCCGCGCAGGCGCAGCTCGATGCGGCGCGTGCGCTCGGCACTCGGCTGCCCGTCGACGAGAACCCGGCCGTCGTGCAGGCGGCCGCGCAGTTCAAGCTCGCGTACCGGAACCTGAAGCGCACGACGATCGTCGCGCCGGTCGACGGCACGGTCGGGCAGCGCTCGGTGCAGGTCGGCCAGCAGGTCGGGCCCGGCGTGCCGCTGCTGTCGATCGTGCAGTTGAACCGGTTGTGGATCGACGCGAATTTCAAGGAAGGGCAGATCCGCCACATGCGCATCGGGCAGCCGGTCGAGGTCGTGTCGGATCTCTACGGCTCGCGCGTCGTCTATCGCGGCCGCGTGCAGGGATTTTCGGCGGGCACGGGCAGCGCGTTCTCGATGCTGCCGTCGCAGAATGCCGCCGGCAACTGGATCAAGGTCGTGCAGCGCGTGCCGGTTGTGATCGCGATCGATCCGCGCGATCTCGCCGCGCATCCGCTGCGGGTCGGGCTGTCGATGCGCGCGACGGTCGACACGCACGATCGCAACGGCCACGCACTCGACAGCGAGCCGCCGACGCCGGCGGTCAGCACGCGCGTGCACGACGGCGTGGCGAGCGAGGCCGAGGCAGCCGCTGCGGCGATCATTCGGGAGAATCGGGGAGGGTAGCGGCAGGGTAGCGGCACGGCTCGTCGTGCATCGCCGCCGATGCGGGGGAACGAACGAGCGCGTCGTCGTTCCCCCGCGCGCAGGCGGTCACATTCCCCGCCTGCGCCGGGTCATGGTCAGAAGAACGCGAACTGGCCGCCGATCAGCGGCACCTGCGCCGCGTCGCCGGACGCCGTGTTGCCCTTCATCGACGTCATCGCGAAGCCCGCGAGCCCGCCGTAGCGCTGGCCGTAGCCCGGCGTGTAAGCGATCCGGCTGGTGGTCGACGATGCTTGCGTGGTCCCGAAGTCGGTGCCCACGATGCCGCCGAGCGTGGCGTTCAGGCCGCCGCTTACGGTGCCGGACGACGACGATCGGTCGATCGTGCCGCCGTTGAGGCCGACCAGGCCGCCGATCTTCGCGCGTGCGCCGCCGCTGACGCTGCCGCTTGCGTCGGACAGCACGATCGAGCCGCGCGTGTGGTTGCCGACGAGCCCGCCCGCATTGCTGTCGGCGCCGGCGGAAACGGCGCCTTGCGCATGCGACGAGGCGACCGTACCGATGTTGCGGCCGATCAGGCCGCCGGCGTCGCTATTGGCGAGAACCGATACCTTGCCGGACGCGTTGCCGTACTCGACGTGGCCGCTGTTCATGCCGACGAGGCCGCCTGCGGTGCCGTTCGCGCCGACGGAAGCGCTGCCGGATGCGCTGGACCTCGACACGCGACCGTTGTTGCGGCCGACGAGCCCGCCCGCCGTCGCATCGTTGCCCGCGACGGTGACCGTACCCGTGGTGTTCGATTTGTCGATCGTACCGGTGGCGGCGTTGATGCCGACGAGGCCGCCCGCCGTGCCGCGCGCACCGCTTGCGACATCGCCGCTCGCGCGCGATGCGGCGATCGTGCCCGCGTTGATGCCGACCAGCGCGCCGACGGTGCTTGCCGCGCCGGCAGCGACGCGGCCGGACGCGCCGGATCCGCGAACCGTGCCGTCATTGCGCCCGACGAGGCCGCCGACGGCCGTGCTGGTGCCCGCGACGTAGACCTGCCCGGCGCTCGTCGAATCGAGAACGTCGCCGGTGTTGATGCCGACAAGGCCGCCGATTCCGTTGGACCCGTTGTCGGGCAGCGTGCCCGCGGCGCCGATGGAGACGCTTGCGTCGGCGCGGCTGCGCGAGATCGTCGCTGTGTCGAGCCGGCTGTCCGGCGACGTGATGTTTTCGCCGACGAGCCCGCCGAGTGCAGTCGTGAAGCGGTCGCCCTGCACGCGGCCCGACACCGACGCGCGATCGATCGTGCCGCTCAGATTCAGGCCGACGAGGCCGCCGGCGACGTTGGTCGGGGAGCCGCCGCTCGTCACCGACACGTTGCGCGCGTGCACGTTCGATAGCGTGCCCTGCACGTTCGCGCCCACCAGCGCACCGACCATCGCGGGGCCTCGGCTGTAGTTCGCCGTGCCGCGTGCCGATACCGAATCGAGCGTCAGGTTCGCGATCGTGCCGACGTTGGACGCGAACAGGCCGACGAGCGGTCCGTTGTTGTAGACCGAGAACCCCGAGATGGTGTTGCCGAGGCCGTCGAACGTGCCGGCGAACGCCGTGTCGCCGCCGATGCTGCGGAACGCGCCGCTGCCCTTGATCGTATTGCCGAGCACGTAGCGGCCTTTCAGGTTCGCATCGACCGCACGCAGTTGTTCGACGTTGTGGATCACGCGATAGGCGTGCCCGTTTGCGCTGAACGACGCATTCGCGCCCGACAGCGTGACGGCTGCATTGTCGTTCAACACATGGCCGTTGCCCGAGTTCAGCGCGAGCGCGGCGTTCGCGCCGGTCAGCGCGAGCGGGCCGTCGATGTCGATACGCTTCGCGGCGTCGACCGCCAGTCCCGCACGGTCACCGTGCGCATTCAACGCGCGTTGCAGCTTCACGTTGCCGAGCTGCGATGCGAGCGACAGCGTGTGGTCGCTGCTCCAGTCGACCGCGCCGTCGGCCGACAGGTCGCCTGCCGTGCTGGTCAATGCGACGTCGGTCGTGCCGAGGTTGCGCGACAGCGTAGCCGCGCCGATCGTTGCGTTCGCATCGTCGGCGACGCGCGCGTTGGCCGTGTCGATCTTCCACGTGCCCGAGCGACCGTTCGCACCGCGCGTGTCGACCGTGGCATCGTTGGCAACGCGGACGTTCGTGCCGCGCGTCGCAATTTCGCCGCCGTTGCCGGCCGTGGCGCTCGCGTCGAGCGTGCCGCCGGCCAGCACGGTGCCGCCGTCGAGCGTGATGCGCCCGCCGTGGCTGTTCAGCCCGCGCGCCTCGATGGTGCCGGTGTTGTTGACCACTGCGCCGAGCAGATCGCCCGCGGCGCGGGCGGTCATCAGCACGTCGCCGCCGTCGGCCTTCAGCAGGCCGCCGTTGCTCGCCTGCGCGTCGACGGCGCCGCCTTCGACCTGCACGCTGAGCAGGTCGCTGCCGTCGAAGTTGACCTTGAATGCGTTGCCTGCACCGAGCGCGACGCGGCCCATCTTCGCCTGGATCACGCCGGTGTTGGACACGCGCGCGCCGAGCAGCGCGACGCTGCCGCCGTCGGCCGCGGTGATGTTGCCGGCGTTGGCGACGGTCGCGGCGGACGAGCCGGCGAAGCGATAGTTGCCGGCGAGGAAGTCGGCGTCGGACAGGTTCTGCGTGGACGCGACGAGGCTGCCGACGTTGACCTGCGAGCCGGCGCCGAACATCACGCCGTTCGGGTTGACGAGGAACACCTTGCCGTTGGCGTCGATGCGGCCGTCGATCTGGCTGCCGCGCGAGCCGATCACGCGGTTCAGCGCGATGGACGAACTGCCGGGCTGGTGGAACGACACGCGTTCGCCGCCGGCGACGCCGAAGTCCTGCCAGTTGGTGATGAGCTTGTCGGAATGCTGATTGATGGACATCGTCTTGCCGTCGGCGGACGTGGCGATGTCGGCGTGACCGGCGACGACGGCCTGACCGGTGGGCAGTGCGTGTGCGGGCAGCGCGGCGAGGCCGAGCAGCGACACGGCGCCGGCTGCGACGAGCGTACTGCCGCCGGCTTTACCGCGTCGGCGCGCGGTTTCCCCGACCGCGTTCCAGCACGCCTGAGCGTGATTCCACACCAATGCATAGGTCTTGTTCATTGTTATCCTCGATAACGGAGTTGTTGGAGTCGATCAGTGGAACGAACTGACCGGTTGCGAAGCGGATCGATCTTCCGCTTCATGCGGCGGACGGTCATGCTGCCCGCCGCCGGGTTGCCGGCCCGCGGCGCCGCCGGGCCGGCGATCGGCGCCGGGCGACTCAGAAATACTGGGTCGCCTGAAGCCAGACACTTGGCGAGCGCGTGCTCGCGGCCGCGTCGTCGGACCTGCCGAACGGTCGCGACCACGCGACGTTGACCTGCCGGCTCGCGCCGTACCAGCCGACGCCGAGCCCTGCCGACGACAGCTGCAGCGTGTTGCGCTCCCGGTTCCACGGCTGCTTGTTGACCTGTACGCGCCCGGTATCGACGAAGGTGCTGACCTGCCAGCCGGGCGCGGCGAGATAGCGCAGTTCCGCGCTCGCCTGCCAGCCCTGATCGCCGCTGCCCGCGCCGAGCGCGTACCCGCGTACCCCATACGGGCCGCCGAGGCTGAATTTTTCCGTCGAGTCGAGATTGCGCGATGTGAGTTGTGCGCTGAGCTGCACGTAGAGCTGCAAGCGCGCAGTGATGGCCTGAAGCCGTACCGCACTGACGTTCAGCTTCGCGAACCGGCCGTGCGTTTTCGCGAACCGATTCGATCCGAGCGGATCGTTGCCGTTCATCCGGCCGATGCCGAGCGTCACGGACGCGCTGCTGCGTCCGCCGCCGAACCAGTCGTCCTGATTGCTGCCGGTGATGCTGAAAGAACCGATCTGGATGCGCTTCGCGCCATGCACGTCGAATGCGTTGTAGTCGTCGTGCAACTGCTTGTTTTCAAACAGGAACTGCGCGCTGACGTTCGCGCGGCGGCTGCGCAGCAGCGGTTGCGTGACGAACGCGCTTTGCACCGATGCACGGCCGTGATAGTCGAGATCGTCGAAGCTGCCGCCGACCCGGTATCGCATGTCGGAGTGCGCGACGCCGAGCCGCGTCGACGCCGGGCCGACAGGCAACTGGTATGCCACGCGGTAATAGCGCTGGCGCGCGTCGCTGACCAGCCCGCGCAGCGTGAACTGATCGCCGATACGCAGCGGCGCGTTGACGTCGACGCTGCCGGTGGCGCGATAACGGCCGGTGAGCGTGTCGCCATAGTTGTCGAGATCGACGGAGCCGGACGCGAGCGGGCCGGGTTCGACGTCAACGGAGAGATCGGTGGTGCCGGTTTCGGCACCGGGGCGCAGCGTGCCTTTCGCGGCGACGCCTGGCAGATCGTCGAGGAGCAGCAGGCTGCGCTCGAGCGCGTCGCCTTGCACGGCGTCGCCGGGCCGGAGGCCGGCGAGCGGCTGGCGCAGGACGCCGTCCAGCACGCGCGAGCGGTTGTTCAGTTCGACGCTGCCGTAACGGCCTTCGCTCACGTCGATCCGCACGGTGCCGCCGTCGATGTCCTGCTGCGGCAGGTAGGCGCGCGCGAGCACGTAGCCGTGTTCGCGGTAATACGCGGAGATCCGGTCGGCGGCTTGCCGGAGTTCGTCGAAGCTCAGTTCGCGGCCGACGAGATCCGCGAGAAGCGGTTGCAGCCGGTCGGCGCCGAACGCACGATTGCCGCCGATCGCGAATGCCTGCACCCGTACGCGCGGCCCGGCGTCGTCGCCGGGCGGCGGCGGCTTCGTGTCGGGCGGCGGCGGGATGGCGAGATCGGGCGGCGAGTCGGCGGGAAGGGCAGGGCGTGTGGCCTCGATGTCACGCATCGATTGCCCGGCACTGGGCGGCAGCGCGTGCGCAATGCCCGGCATCGACAGCACGGCGCCGATGCACCAGACCGGGAGCCCCGCCCATTGAGCCGGGCAACCGGTGCGGGCGGCGCGATGCCGTGGACGAGACGTGCCGTGTAACGGGAGCGGCCGGCCCGAGATCGCCGATGCGGCAGCGGTATCGGAATCGGCGTGGTGTGAGTTGCTGTGGATGGGACGAATTTTCACCCTCGACGGATTGGCGCGCCGATAGCGCGTTGAGCGTCGGGGATACTACGGAGCGTGGCCGCGTTTTGATATTGGATGAGTACTAGGCCAACTGTGTTATCGATTTGTCTTGTCAGATTTTGTCGAAAACGAGGCGCGGCGGGCCGGATCTGTGTGCAGGCGTATCCCGGGGCGCCGATGTCGGCTCGGATCAAACGCATGTCGCGTTTGAGACATCGGCCCCCCTGCCTCCCGGACTACTCTCGAACAGCACGTTGCGCGTGCGCCGCAAGGGCCGGCGCGCCGCGGCGCCATCCAACGAGACATGGAGACAATACGATGAGCAGCAATCGAGGTGTCGTCTATCTTGGGCCGGGCCAGGTCGAAGTCCAGAAAATCGATTATCCGAAGATGGTCGACCCCAGCGGCCGCGCGATCGGCCACGGCGTGATCCTGAAAGTGGTCAGCACGAACATCTGCGGCTCCGACCAGCACATGGTGCGCGGCCGTACGACCGCGCCGGTCGGCCTCGTGCTCGGTCACGAGATCACCGGCGAAGTGATCGAAGTGGGCCCGGACGTCGAGACGCTGAAGATCGGCGATCTCGTGTCGGTGCCGTTCAACGTCGCGTGCGGCCGCTGCGCGATGTGCAAGGACACGCATACGGGCGTATGCCTGAACGTGAACCCGTCGCGGGCCGGCGGCGCGTACGGCTACGTCGACATGGGCGGCTGGATCGGCGGCCAGGCCGAATACGTGCTCGTGCCGTATGCCGATTTCAACCTGCTGAAATTTCCGGATCGCGACCAGGCGATGGCGAAGATCCGCGATCTGACCTGCCTGTCCGACATTCTGCCGACCGGTTATCACGGCGCGGTGAGCGCGGGCGTGAAGCCCGGTTCGACGGTCTACATCGCGGGCGCGGGCCCGGTCGGGATGGCGGCGGCCGCGTCGGCGCGCCTGCTCGGCGCGGCCGTGACGATCGTCGGCGACATGAACGCGGAGCGCCTCGCGCACGCACGGGCGATGGGCTTCGAGACGGTCGACCTGTCGAAGGACGCGTCGCTCGGCGAGCAGATCGAACAGATCCTCGGCGTGCCGGAGATCGACTGCGCGGTCGATTGCGTCGGCTTCGAGGCGCACGGCCACGGCTCGTCGGGCCATTCGGAGGAAGCGCCCGCGACGGTGCTGAACTCGCTGATGGAAATCACGCGCCCGGCCGGCGCGATCGGCATCCCGGGCCTGTACGTGACGGACGATCCGGGCGCGAAGGACAAGGCCGCACAGCACGGCAGCCTGAGCATCCGCTTCGGCCTCGGCTGGGCGAAATCGCATTCGTTCTTCACGGGCCAGACGCCGGTGCTGAAGTACAACCGCAACCTGATGCAGGCGATCCTGTTCGACCGGCTGCCGATCGCGAAGATCGTCAACGTCGAAGTGATTTCGCTCGACCAGGCGCCCGAAGGCTACAAGAAGTTCGACGGCGGCGCGCCGCGCAAATTCGTCATCGACCCGCACGGGTTGCTGGCGGCGTGATGCGCTAGCGTTCGACACGCGCGACACGAAGCGGGCGGTGCCGGAAACGGGCCGCCCGTTTTCGTTGCGGGAGCGAAGGCGGGGGAGGCAATGCGGCGAGCGGACGCGCCCCAGATGGCGGCCAGGGTCACGAGCTGCAGTGCATTCATCGACGGACTCCGGTGGACCGAGCGGCCGGCGTGCGATATGCGCCGGCGCGGGCGAATGCCCCATTGAACGTCATGCGTCCGTCGCGACACAAACGAGGTTTTGTGACGGGCGGTTTAGAAAGTTGAATCGACGGGCGCGCGAGCCTGGAGCGCGCTCAGTGGCCGCGATAGAGCTTCGCGATTTCGGCGTTGCTGGCCGCGGCGCGGCGGGTCCGCCCGGTGTGCAGGCTGACGCGGCGGATCGCGCGCGTGCGATGGGCGACGTCGCGGCCGCCTTTCCAGTCGGCCACGCGGACTGCGCCGGTGCGCATGCGGTCGGGCGCGCGCAACGACGGCGCGGCTTGAGCAACCGCCATCCTGCGCGCGGGTTTGCTGGCGAGCGGGGCGGCCGGTTGCGGATTGGCCTGTGGCGGATCGACTGCCACCCGTGTTTCATCGGTCGAATGAAACGGGTAGACGGGTGCCGGCACGACCGGTATCAATGGCTCGTTCGACGCTTGAAGTACGGCTTCGGTCGCGACGGCGGCCGGCGCGGCGGATCCGCGACAAGCGGGATCGGCCTTGCAGGTCTGGTCGATCGTCACGTAGCCGCCGACCAGCAGCACGAGCGTGAGAATGCTCAGGATCGGTGCGCTCGATGCGCGCGGCCGCTGGGAAGCCGCGTTGCGCAGCGCGCGGGCGACGCGCGACGACCATGTATGGAACGACCGCGGCGCATGCGCGGCACGTGCGTCGGCCGGCGTGCGGCGAATCGGTTCGAACGGCCAGTTCCACTGACCGCAAACGGGGCAATGCTCGAGCGCGCGGAACGCCACGAAACCGCATTCGCGGCAGCGGCAGCACGTCGCGTGCCGCGATTCGGCGCGCGCGTTCAGCACGGCACGCCAGGCATCGCGCGCACGGACGCTTCGGTTGGGCAGGACGCGCATGTCAGCGACCGACGGACGCTATCGTCGGGCTACACATAGGCGGTCGTTCGCATGCGATGTTCATCATTTGCTCCGAGAGACCCCGCCATTGATGGCGGGAAGGAAAGGCGTGCGGTTGACAGGCAGGTTCTTCCACGGGTTAGGATCATCTGCATGATTCTGGTCTACCGCTACCGGGTGAAGTCGCTCAACGGACTGCTCAACAAGCAGAGCCGTGCGGTGAACAGAACCAGGATGGCGAAGAGCGTCTACGACGCGTCCTGGTCGTCCTTCCGAAACAAGCTCCGCTACAAAGCGATCGCGCACGGAGCCATGTTCGAGAAAGTCGACGAAAGCGGTTCTACCCAATCCTATTCGGCGTGCGGGTCGAAAGACAGCACGGCGCGGCCGAAAGGTATCGCGGGACTGAGAATAAGAGAGTGGACCTGCAGTGACTGTGGTGTCGAGCATGATCGAGATACCAACGCTGCGCTGAACATTCTCCGATGCGGACGTGCATCGCCAGGTGTGGGAATCCTCTCCTTTTAGGGAGAGGAGGACGTCAAGTGATTCTCCATAACATCGGACGCGTGGAACCCTTTCGTTCGCGGCTGCCTGCCGCTTCATTTTTGGTCGTTCGCGCGTGAAACGCAAGGCGCATGTCGCGCGTCGCGTGGCGCACGTTTCGTGCCGCCCGTCTCATGCTAGCTGCCGTGCCGCTGCCGGGACGCGAGCGTGCCCAGTGTCTCCAGCGCACGCTCGACGGCCGGTGTCCACGGACGCCCGTAGTTGAGCCGCAGATAGCGGCGGAAGCCGCCGGTGGCGGAAAAGATCGGCCCGGGCGCGATGCTGACGCCGTTTTCCATCGCATCGCCGAACAGGTGCATCGCGTCCAGGTGCGGCGGCAGTTCGATCCACAGAAAATACCCGCCGCGCGGTGCGAACACTTCGGTGTCGGCCGGAAAATACGCGCGCACGGCCGAGAGCATCTGCGCCTGGTGCGCGGCGAGATTGCGTCGCAGCTTGCGCAGGAAACGGTCGTATGCGCCGTCGCGCAGGTAGCTCGAAATCGCCATCTGCGCCGGTACGTCGGCGGCCGGCGCGCTCGCGCTCTTGGCCTGGCGGATTTGCCGCACGAAGCGGCCGGCTGCGACCCAGCCGATCCGGAATCCCGGCGCGAGACATTTCGAGAACGACCCGCAATGCAGGACGAGCCCGCTGTCGTCATACAGTTTCGCGGGCCGCGTGGGGGCCGTGCCGAACTGCAGTTCGCCATACACGTCGTCCTCGATCAGCGGCACGCCGCGCGACGCGAGCAGGTCGATCAGCGCGCGCTTGCGCTCGTCGGTCAGCGTCGCGCCGGTCGGGTTGTGGAATGACGTCATGAACCAGCACGCGCGCACCGGATGCGTGTCGAGCGCCTCGGCGAGCGCGTCGAGGTCGAGGCCGGTGCGCGGGTCGACCGGAATCTCGATGGCCTTCAGGTGCAGGCACTGGACGGCTTGCAGCACCGCGTGGAAGGCCGGCCGTTCGATCGCGACGATGTCGCCCGGGCGCGTCAGCGCCTGCAGGCTGAGCGTCAGCGCTTCGGTCGCCCCCGTCGTGATGACGATTTCCTCCAGCGGCAACGACGCGCCCGCGCTCAGATAGCGCAACGCGATCTGGCGGCGCAGCGCTTCGTTACCGGGCGGCAGGCCCGCGAGCAGTTTCGTGCGGTCCATGTTGCGGGCGGCCGACGCCACGTAACGCCACAGGCTGCTCATCGGGAACAGCGAATAGCTCGCGAATGCCGAGCCGAGCGGCACGATGTCGTCGCACTTGAGCGAGTCGAGCAGGCGGAACAGCGCATCGTCGTCGCCGGTTTGCGCGGCGCCCGGCTTGCGCGGCGGATCGCGGGCGAACCGCACGTGCTTGTCCGAGAGGTTCGCAACGAAATAACCGGAGCGCGCCCGCGCGACGATCAGACCCTCGCTTTCGAGCGCGTAATACGCGCGAAACACGGTGGACGGGCTGACGCGATACGCGCGGCATGCCGCGCGCACGGTGGGAATGCGCGCGCCGGGCGCCAGGTCGCCGCGCCGGATCGCGTCGGCAATCGTCTGCGCCAGCACCGCATAACGCTTCATGCGTGTCCTCCCGGCGTTGGACCCAGATGACAAAGAGTAGTACGGCAGCCGTCACGTGCAAGCGCGCCCTAAATCGCTGATCCGTATGTTTTAAGCGCGCTCTGATCCTTTTCTTTCGTCTGACCAGACGGCACACTGCCGCAAGTTTTGTTCCCGATGTCCGACCGATACGGAATTCACGCTGCCCGACGGCGGATCCGTGACGCCCGCGCGTGCCGCGCGGGTCCTCGTCAGCGGCGTCCTTACCCTTACCCGGAAGCATCCAGCGTGAAATTGAAGACCCTCGTCACGGGCCTCGTGGCCGGCATCGCCCTCAATCTGGTCAGCGGCGTGGCCGCCGCAGCCTGCGTCAACAACCCCGCCGCCCAGCCGAACGCGACGTTTCCCGCCGCGCTGACCGGCAAGCTCGTCTATCACAGCTACGTCAAGTACGGCGACGGCACGAGCCAGCTGTTCCTGTACGATTTTTCGGCCCATACGCTGACGCAACTCAGCAAGAGCGCGTGGGGCATCACCGATCCGATGAACGGCGTGTTCAGCCCCGACGGCAAATGGCTCGCGTTCATGGGCATCCGCAACGGCGCATGGAACGTGTTCATGCTGCAGCTCGGCGCCGGCACGCCGCCCGTCAACATGACGAACAGCACGGGCGCCACCCGCAACGAAGACCCGAAGTTCAGCGGGGACGGCAAGACGCTCGTGTTCAAGCAGAACGGCGACGTCAAGCAGGCGACGCTGTCGTACACGAGCGCGGGCCCGGTATTCACGTCGGTCGTGAGCCTGACGAATGCGCCGGCGGGCGCCGAATACTCGATGCCGTTCCTCGCGCCGGACGCGAGCGCCGTGTACTACGCGACGGGCACCGGCTCGAACATGGGGCTGATGAAGCGCACGATCGCGACCGGGGCGACCGCCGTGTTCGATCGTCCTGCCGGGTTGCAGACGTACTACCCGATCGTGCGTGCGGACGGCATGGTGTACTACGCCCGCTGGAAGGACAGCGGCGGAGCCGACCAGATCTATGCGAAGACGGCCGACCCGGCGTCGACGCCGAGTGCGCTGGCGCTCAACGACTGCATGAGCAACAACTCGGACCCGGCGCCTGTCAGTGGTACGAATTACCTGTTTTTCTCGTCGACGACGGCGGGCGGCTATCAGCTCTACGTCGGCGATGTGACGACCGGCCAGCGCTGGAGCCTGTCGCAGTTCGGCGTGAATGCGGACACGACGAAGGCCAAGCTCGGGGCGAACTACTACGGCGGCCCGTCCGCCAAGCAGTTGACGCTGCTGTCGCAAGGGCGTCCGGCCGCCGCATCGGCGAGCTACAACGCGTCGCTGACGGCCGACAAGGCGTTCGACGGCAACACGACGAGCACGCGCTGGGATTCGCCGGAGGGGACGGGCGTCGATCCGCAATGGCTCTCCGTCGATCTCGGTGCGACGAAAACGATCAGCAGCATCGACCTGTACTGGGATGCGGGCGCGCTCGTCTACCAGATCCAGACGTCGAACGACAACGCGAACTGGACGACGATCTACTCGACGAACAACGGCGTGTCGTACGGGCACGTGACGTTGCCGAACCTGAACGGGCAGGGGCGTTACGTGCGGATGCTCGGCACGAAGCGGGCGACGCAGTGGGGGTACTCGCTCGATGAAATGCAGGTGTGGGGATCGTAAGCGCAAACGCAAACGCAAACGGAAAAGCGGCCTTCGAGGCCGCTTTTTTTTGCTTCAGATAGTCCGCGCTTCACGCATGCAGCAGATGCGTCGGAAACGCCGGCCCGGCCGCCGCCGCGCCCTGCGCGAGCGGCGCAACCTGTTTGCGGCGCTCGCGGGTCGGCGCGACGCCGAACGCGTCGCGATAGCTCTTGCTGAAGTGGCATGCCGACTGGAAGCCGCACGCCATCGTGATGTGCATGATCGACATGTCGGTCTGCAGCAGCAGCTCGCGCGCACGGCGCAGCCGCAGCGTCAGGTAGTAGTGCGTCGGCGTCATCCCGAGATGCTCGCGGAACAGGCGCTGCAACTGCCGTTGCGACATGTTCGCGAGCCGCGCGAGTTCCTCGCGCGACAGCGGCTCCTCGATGTTGTTCTCCATCAGCGAGATCACTTCGAACAGCGACTTGTTCGCCGAGCCGAGGCGGGCGACGAGCGGCATGCGCTGCTGCGCGCTCGTGTCGCGCACGTGTTCGACGATGAACTGCTCGGCGATCTGCGTGACGCGTGCGGTGCCGACGCGCGCGGCGATCAGGTTCAGCATCATGTCGAGCGGCGCGACGCCGCCCGTGCACGTGATGCGATCACGGTCGATCACGAACAGTTCCTTCAGGAAGCGCGTGTCCGGAAACTCTTCCTTCAGCGCCGACATGTTCTCCCAGTGGATCGCGCACGCATAGCCCGCGAGCAGCCCCGACTTCGCGAGTGCATAGGTGCCCGTGCACAGGCTGCCGAGCGGCAGCCCCGAGCGCGCGAAGCGGCGCAGCGTCGACAGATGGGCAGGCGTGGTCGCGCGCTGCACGTCGACGCCGCCGCACACGAACACGATGTCGGGCTGCCCCACGCATTCGGCCGGCCCCGTGTCGACCGTGAGGCCGTTGCTCGCCGTGACCGGGCCGCCGTCCGGACTGATCACCGACCAGCGGTAGAGCGGCTGGCCGCTCAGATAGTTCGCCATCCGAAGCACCTCGATCGCATTGGTGAACGCGATCATCGTGAAGTTCGGTAAAGGCATGAACGCGAAGTGGGACAGCGACGCTGTGCGGTCGGGCGACATGGGGAGCGTTCCTTGAATCTCTAATAGCTTTTGGCCCGGGGCACGGATCGGGCTGCGATATTGTGTGAGCGAGTGCAACAAGCGTGCCATACGGCTAAACCCTAGCTCCATACGTTGTCTGGGCATCGGGCGGTTGCTGCGCTGCACCGTATCCGGGAGACGCCGCACTCGAACGTGCGGCAAACGCACTGCCGGTGTGCGTGTCCATAGGTGAACCGCCCACACCGTTTCGGGCGGTCGACCCGAAAAGTACGACCGGTCACTTGTATAAAACGGACGCGCATGGCGGAAAAGGCAAAGAACGCGTCTAAATTCATCAATCCGCCGAAAATCCGAACGACAAGAATAGAGCCGTCGGCAGCCTTGCACTGGACGCACGGGAATCCCAGGCACGGCGGCCCTTGAGCTTCGGTTGCAGCCCTTTATTCTTCGTCACGGACGCACTATGTCGAATACCCAGCCTTTCTTCTCGCAGCCCCTTGCCGAGCGCGACGCGCCGGTGCGCAGCGCCATCCTGAAGGAACTCGAGCGTCAGCAGTCGCAGGTCGAGTTGATCGCGTCGGAAAACATCGTGTCGCGCGCCGTGCTCGAGGCGCAGGGCTCGGTATTGACCAACAAGTATGCGGAAGGCTATCCCGGCAAGCGCTACTACGGCGGCTGCGAATTCGCCGATGAAGTCGAGGCGCTCGCGATCGACCGCGTGAAGCAGATCTTCAACGCCGGCTATGCGAACGTGCAGCCGCACTCGGGCGCGCAGGCGAACGGTTCGGTGATGCTCGCGCTGGCCAAGCCGGGCGACACCGTGCTCGGCATGTCGCTCGACGCGGGCGGCCATCTGACGCACGGCGCAAAGCCGGCGCTGTCGGGCAAGTGGTTCAACGCCGTCCAGTACGGCGTGAATCGCGACACGCTGCGCATCGATTACGACCAGGTCGAGGCGCTCGCTCACGAGCACAAGCCGAGCCTCATCATCGCCGGCTTCTCGGCGTACCCGCGCGCGCTCGACTTCGCGCGCTTTCGCGCGATCGCCGACAGCGTTGGCGCGAAGCTGATGGTCGACATGGCGCACATCGCGGGCGTGATCGCCGCCGGCCGCCACGCGAACCCGGTCGAGCACGCGCACGTCGTCACGTCGACCACGCACAAGACGCTGCGCGGCCCGCGCGGCGGCTTCGTGCTGACCAACGACGAGGAGATCGCGAAGAAGATCAACTCGGCCGTGTTCCCCGGCCTGCAGGGCGGCCCGCTGATGCACGTGATCGCCGGCAAGGCGGTAGCGTTCGGCGAAGTGCTGCATGCGGACTTCAAGACCTACATCGACAACGTGCTCGCGAAC
The DNA here is from genome assembly GCF_001524725.1 of Burkholderia sp. MSMB1072. NCBI lineage: Bacteria > Pseudomonadati > Pseudomonadota > Betaproteobacteria > Burkholderiales > Burkholderiaceae > Burkholderia > Burkholderia sp. MSMB1072. Next base: position 67,892 of record NZ_LOYC01000018.1, on the reverse strand, counting down.
GCACAGGCGCTCGGCGAAGTGCTGAAGGCCGGCGGCGTCGATCTCGTCACGGGCGGCACCGACAATCACCTGCTGCTGGTCGACCTGCGCCCGAAGGGCCTGAAGGGCGCGCCGGTCGAGCAGGCGCTGGAACGCGCGGGCATCACCTGCAACAAGAACGGCATCCCGTTCGACACCGAGAAGCCGACCGTCACGTCGGGCATCCGTCTCGGCACGCCGGCGGGCACGACGCGCGGCTTCGGCGTCGCGGAGTTCCGCGAGATCGGCCGCCTGATCCTCGAAGTGTTCGACGCGCTGCGCGCGAATCCGGAAGGCGATCCGGCGACCGAACAGCGCGTGCGCCGCGAGATCTTCGCGCTCTGCGAGCGCTTCCCGATCTACTGATCGACCCCACCAGAACAGTCACACGAGCGAGAGCAGATATGAGCACGCTGCATCAGGACAGCATCATCATCGACGGACTGAACATCTCGAAGTTCGAGAAGCCGGTGTTCGAGGACATGCGAAAGGGCGGCATCACGGCCGCGAACTGCACGGTGTCGGTGTGGGAGAACTTCGCCAAGACCGTCGACAACATCGGCGTGATGAAGAAGAAGATCCGCGACAACGGCGAGCTGCTGACGCTCGTGCGCACGACGGACGACATCTTCCGCGCGAAGAAGGAAGGCAAGACCGGGATCATCCTCGGTTTCCAGAACGCGCATGCGTTCGAGGACAACCTCGGCTACATCGAGGCGTTCGCCGACATGGGCGTGCGCGTCGTGCAGCTTTGCTACAACACGCAGAACCTGGTCGGCACCGGCTGCTACGAGCGCGACGGCGGGCTGTCGGACTTCGGCCGCGAAGTGATCACCGAGATGAACCGCGTCGGCATCATGGTCGACCTGTCGCATGTGGGCGGCAACACGTCGTCGGAAGCGATCGCATTCTCGAAGAAGCCGGTGTGCTATTCGCACTGCCTGCCGTCGGGCCTGAAGGAGCATCCGCGCAACAAGAGCGACGCGCAACTGAAGGAGATCGCCGATGCGGGCGGCTTCGTCGGCGTGACGATGTTCGCGCCGTTCCTGAAGCGCGGGATCGAAGCGAACATCGACGACTACATCGAAGCGATCGACTACGTCGTGAACCTGATCGGCGAGGATGCGGTGGGCATCGGCACGGACTTCACGCAGGACTATGCGAAGGAGTTCTTCGACATGCTCACGCACGACAAGGGCCGCTATCGCCAGCTGACGAACTTCGGCAAGGTGATCAACCCGGAAGGTATCCGCACGATCGGCGAATTCCCGAACCTGACCGCCGCGATGGAGCGTCACGGCTGGAAGGAATCGCGGATCCGCAAGATCATGGGCGAGAACTGGGTGCGCGTGTTCAAGGACGTGTGGGGCGCGTAAGCGCCACGTCCGCCGAACCGCCCCCGCGTTTCAACATAAAAAATCGGGACGTGCCCGCGCTTGCCGCGCGGGCACGCGGACGATGTCGCGCCTGCGCACTGAGCCGCGCGGCCAATTTCCTCACGGAGTCACCACGATGCAACCGCAACTGCCGATCAACGTCGATCCCGATACCGGCGTCTGGACCACCGACGCGCTGCCGATGCTGTACGTGCCGCGCCACTTCTTCACGAACAATCACGTCGCCGTCGAGGAAGCGCTCGGCGTCGAAGCGTATGCCGAGATCCTCTACAAGGCCGGCTACAAGTCCGCGTACCACTGGTGCGACAAGGAAGCGAAGCAGCACGGCCTGACCGGCATGGCCGTGTTCGAGCACTACCTGAAGCGCCTGTCGCAACGCGGCTGGGGCCTGTTCTCGATCATCGAGGCCGATCCGGCCAGCGCCCGCGCGAAGATCGAACTGCGCCACTCGTCGTTCGTGCTCCAGCAGCCGGGCAAGGAAGGAAAGCTCTGCTACATGTTCGCGGGCTGGTTCGCGGGCGCGATGGACTGGGTCAACGACACGACGCCGGAAGGCAAGAACGCGCCGCGCGCGCAATCGAAGGAAGTGCAGTGTGCGGCCGAGCATCACGACCACTGCGTCTTCGAAGTGTCGCCGATCGCGCACTGATGCATTGATGCACTGAAACATATAAACACCCGCAACACGAGACATTCGAACGCCAGAGGTCGCCTGCGATGCGTTATCCCCACCTGTTCAAACCCATGCAGCTGAACCAGCTGACGCTGCGCAACCGGATCGTCAGCACCGCGCACGCGGAGGTGTATGCCGAGCCGGGCGGCCTGCCGGGCGACCGCTATATCCGCTACTACGAAGAAAAGGCGAAGGGTGGCGTCGGCCTGGCCATCTGCGGCGGCTCGAGCCCGGTCTCGATCGACAGCCCGCAAGGCTGGTGGAAATCGGTGAACCTGTCGACCGACAAGATCATCGATCCGCTCACGCGCCTGGCCGACACGATGCACAAGCACGGCGCGAAGATCATGATCCAGGCGACGCACATGGGCCGCCGCTCGTCGTTCCACGGCGAGCACTGGCCGCACCTGATGTCGCCGTCGGGCGTGCGCGAGCCCGTGCACCGCGGCAACGCGAAGATCATCGAGATCGAGGAAATCCGCCGCATCATCGGCGATTTCGCGGCGGCCGCGAAGCGCGTGAAGGCGGCCGGCATGGACGGCATCGAAATCTCCGCCGCGCACCAGCACCTGATCGACCAGTTCTGGAGCAAGCGTTCGAACCATCGCACCGACGAATGGGGCGGCAGCCTCGAAAACCGCCTGCGCTTCGGCATCGAAGTGCTGACGGCCGTGCGCGAGGCGGTCGGCAAGGACTTCTGCGTCGGCCTGCGCATGTGCGGCGACGAATTCCACGAGGACGGCCTCGATCACGAGGCGCTGAAGGAAATCGCGCAGGCGATGTCGGAGACGGGCCTGATCGACTACCTGAGCGTGGTCGGATCGGGCGGCGACACGCACAACACGATCGCGAACTGCATGCCGCCGATGGCGTTGCCGCCGGAGCCGTTCGTGCATCTCGCGGCCGGCATCAAGTCGGTCGTGAAGATTCCGGTGATGCACGCGCAGAGCATCCGCGATGCGGGCCAGGCCGAGCGCCTGCTCGCGAACGGCATGATCGACCTGGTCGGCATGACGCGCGCGCAGATCGCCGATCCGCACATGGTGATCAAGATCCGCGACGGTCGCGAGGACGAAATCAAGCAGTGCGTCGGCGCGAACTACTGTATCGACCGCCAGTACAACGGCCTCGACGTGCTGTGCATCCAGAATGCGGCGACGTCGCGCGAAGCGACGATGCCGCACATCATCGAGAAGTCGCGCGGCCCGAAGCGCAAGGTCGTGGTGGTCGGCGCCGGCCCCGCGGGGCTCGAGGCCGCTCGCGTCGCGAAGCTGCGCGGCCACGACGTCGTGTTGTTCGAGAAGAACGCGGAAGTGGGCGGCCAGGTGATGATCGCCGCGAAGGCGCCGCAGCGCGAGCAGATGTCGGGAATCATCCGCTGGTTCGACATGGAAACGAAGCGTCTGGGCGTCGACCGGCGTCTCGGCGTGGCCGCCGACGAGAAGATGATCATGGCCGAGAAGCCGGACATCGTCGTGCTCGCGACGGGCGGCTCGAGCTTCACGTGGCAGGTGCCGGCGTGGGGCGTGGCCGAAGGCCTCGCCGTCAGCTCGTGGGACATCCTGACTGGCAAGGTCGAGCCGAAGCAGAACGTGCTGCTGTTCGACGGCGTGAGCACGCATGCGGGCGCGGGCGTGGCCGACTTCATGGCGAGCCGCGGCTCGAAGGTCGAGGTCGTCACGCCGGACGTGAAGGTGGCCGACGACTGCGGCGGCACGACGTTCCCGATCTTCTATCGCCGGCTGTACGCATTCGGCGTGATCCCGACGCCGAACACGATGCTCGATCGCGTCTATGAAGAGAACGGCAAGATGATCGCCGTACTGCGCAACGAATACACGGAAGAGCTGGAAGAGCGCGCGGTCGATCAGGTGGTGATCGAAAACGGTTCGTCGCCGAACGACGAACTGTACTGGAAGCTCAAGCCGGAATCGGTGAACCGCGGCCAGATCGATCCGCACACGCTGTTCGCGGCCGAGCCGCAGCCGTGCCTGTCGGAAGAACTCGGCAACGGCCGTTTCCTGCTGTTCCGTGTCGGCGACTGCATTTCGATGCACAACGTCCACGGGGCCATCTACGACTCGCTGCGTCTCGTGAAGGATTTCTAAAAGATGAACCCGTCCTTCCTCATTACCGCCCTGTTGTGGCTGTCGGTGGCGGGGCTCGCGTTCGCGGTCGCGAAGCGCTCGTCTTACTGGCGTCTGGGCCGCGCCACGGCGCCGGGCTCGTTCGGCGTCGCGAACCTGTTCGCGATTCCGAAGCGTTATTTCGTCGACCTGCACCACGTGGTCGCCCGCGATCCGTACATCGCGAAGACCCACGTCGCGACCGCCGGCGGCGCGATCGGCGCGCTCGCGCTGGTGTTCGTCAACTACGGCCTTGCGATCTACTCGCCGTGGCTCGACAAGCTGATCTTCCTCGCGGCGCTCGCGATGCTGGTCGGCGCGGTGTTCGTGTGGCGTCGACGCGCGGCGAAGGACGTGCCGGCGCGCCTGTCGCGCGGCCCGTGGAATACGCTGCCCTGGCTGCTCGGTTCGTTCGCGCTCGGGCTCGTGCTGTTCATGCTGGTGCCGACCGGTGCGATGTCGGGGGCGTTCGCGGTGCTCTGCGCGCTGCTGATCGGCATCGGCGCGTTCACGATGACGATCGGCGCCGCGAAGGGCGGCCCGATGAAGCATGCGATCGCCGGCCTGCTGCACCTCGCGTTCCACCCGCGCCAGGAGCGTTTCGCCGCGACGCGCGAATCGTTCACCGGCAACGGCACGGCCACGCCGCCGACCGCGCTGAAGCTGCCGGACATCGAGCATCAGGAGTACGGCGTCGCGAAGCCGGTCGAGTTCCGCTGGAACCAGTTGCTGAGCTTCGACGCCTGCGTGCAGTGCGGCAAGTGCGAAGCCGCGTGCCCCGCGTTCGCGTCGGGCCAGCCGCTGAATCCGAAGAAGCTGATCCAGGATCTCGTGGTCGGGATGGCCGGCGGCACCGATGCGGCGTACGCGGGCAGCCCGTCGCCGGGCATCCCGGTCGGCCAGCATCGCGGCGAGCCGAACGGCCCGATCGTGTCGGGCCTGATCGAGGAGCAGACGCTGTGGTCGTGCACGACCTGCCGCGCTTGCGTGCAGGAGTGCCCGATGCTGATCGAGCACGTCGACGCGATCGTCGACATGCGCCGCAACCGCACGCTCGTGCACGGCACGGTACCGGGCAAGGGCCAGGAAGTGCTCGCGAACCTGCGCGAGACGGGCACGATGGGCGGCTACGACACGGCCGCACGTTACGACTGGTCGGTGGACCTGAGCGCACCCGTCGCGCAACCCGGCAAGCCGGTCGACGTGCTGTTCGTCGCGGGCGAAGGCGCGTTCGACATGCGCTATCAGCGTACGCTGCGTGCGTTCGTGAAGGTGCTGAACAAGGCGGGCGTCGACTACGCCGTGCTCGGCCCGGCCGAGACCGACACGGGCGACGTCGCCCGCCGGCTCGGCGACGAAGCGACGTTCCAGCAGATGGCAAAGCGCCTGATCGGCACGCTCGGCACGCTGTCGTACAAGCAGATCGTGACGGCCGACCCGCACGTGATGCACAGCCTGCGCAACGAATACCGTGCGCTCGGGCTGCGCGTGACGGTCAAGCATCACACGACCTATCTGGCCGAACTGGCCGACAGCGGCAAGATCGCGCCGAAGGCCGTCGAGGCGCTGCAGGAGAAACGCACGACCTATCACGATCCGTGCTACCTCGGCCGCTACAACGGCGAGACGGAAGCGCCGCGCAAGTTGCTGAAGACGATCGGCATCCAGGTCGTCGAGATGGAGCGCAACGGCATGCGCGGCCGCTGCTGCGGCGGTGGCGGCGGTGCGCCGCTGACCGACATCCCGGGCAAGCAGCGCATCCCGGACATCCGCATCGCCGACGCGCGTACGATCGGCGCGGACGTGGTCGCGGTTGCGTGCCCGAACTGCACGGCCATGCTCGAAGGCGTCGTGGGCCCGCGCCCCGACGTGCTCGACGTCGCCGAACTCGTCGCCGCCTCGCTGGAGTGAATCGATGAATACGATCAAACGAATCGATCCGCGCCGGCCGTTCGTCATCACGGCCGCCGGCCTGAAGCGCATCACGCTTGGCGAGGAAGGCAGCGCCGATGCGAACGCCGCGCAGTGGTCCGCGCACGGTCATGGCGCCGCGGCCGCGAAGCCGCGCCGCGCGCTGCAGGATCCGAAGCACGTGATGCTGGTGGTCGCGCATAGCGAACGCGGCGCGCTCGACGACCATTCGCGGCAGGCGATCGCCGCCGCGGCCGTGCTCGCCGATGCGCAAACCGAAGTCGCGCTGCTCGCGTTCGGCGAACTGAAGGACGACGTGGCCGAACTCGGCGTCGACAAGCTGCTCGAGCTGGCCGGCTTCGAACGCCGTGCGTTCGATCCCGAAAGCGAATTGCAAGCATTGCAGGCCTGCGTGGCCGCGCTCGCGCCGAAACACGTGTTCGTGCCCGACAACGCGACGGGCGACGGCGATCTCGGCCGGCGTTACGCGGCGGCCGCCGGCGCGAGCGTCGCGACTCACGTCGTCGAAATCGACGCGAAGCATGTCGGCGCGTATGCCCAGGCGGGACGTGCGTTCGCCACCCGTGCGCTGCCCGACGTGATCCTGCTCGCGCAGAACGCGGTTGAAGCGAAGCTGCCGTTCGTCGGCGCGGGCGAACGCGTCGCCGCCGATTTCATCCAGCCGCCGCGCGATGCCGCGCAGCCGTACCGCGATCTCGGTCTGGACGAAATCGACGCGGCGCAGGTCGCGCTCGAGGAAGCCGATTTCATCGTGTCGGCCGGCAACGGCGTGTCCGACATCGGTGCGTTCGAGCGGCTGGCCGGCGTGTTCGGCGCGGCGATCGGTGCGAGTCGCGTCGCGGTCGACAACGGCCACTTCACGCGCGACAAGCAGGTCGGCGCGACCGGCAAGACGGTCGAGGCGAGCGTGTACATCGCATTCGGCATCTCCGGCGCGGTGCAGCACCTGCAGGGGATCAAGGACTGCCGCCACGTGATCGCCGTGAACCTCGACGGCAGCGCGCCGATCGCGAAGCGCGCGAACCTGACGGTGGTCGGCGACGCGCAGGCGACGATCGCCGCGCTGATCGAACAGGTCCAGGCCGCGCGGGCCGCGCGCGGCGAATCGCCGGCCGCGGTCGGCACCCGTGAACCGGAAGGAGTCGCCGCATGAACGCCCCTCGCCCCTTGCAACGCATCGCGGTGCTCGTGTCCGTCGGCCGGCATCCGGTCAGCGGCGTCGCGCGCTACAGCCGCAACGATGCGGCCGCGCTCGAAACCGGCCGCCAGCTCGCGGACAAGCATCGCGCGACGCTCGACGTGATCCATGCAGGCGACCCCGCGAATGCGGCGCTTGCCGACTATCTGGCGCTCGGCGCGCGGGAGGTCGAAGTGCTGGCCTGCCGCGACGGCGACGACGCCGTGCACGCACTCGCCGCGCGTCTCGACGGCTACGACCTCGTGCTGACCGGCACGCGCGCCGAGGGCGCGTACGACACCGGGATGCTGCCGTACCGCGTCGCCGCGGCGCTCGGCTATCCGCTCGTCGGCTCGGCCGTCGACGTGACGGTCGAAGGCGGTCGCGCGGCGGTCCGGCAATTTTTGCCGAAAGGGCTGCGGCGGCGTGTCGACGCGGCGCTGCCGGCCGTCGTCGCCGTGCATCCGCTCGCCGGTGTCGAGCCGCGCTATGCGTATGCGCGGCTGCGCGCCGGCACGATCCGGCCGGCGCTCGCGGCGCCCGGTGCGGACGCCGACGCGGCCGCGTGGACGGTCGGCCCGGTCGAGCGTAAACCCGTAAAGCTGGTCGCTGCCGAGAAGCGCTCCGGGCATGCCCGGATGCTGTCCGCGACGACGACCGAAAGCCGCGGCGGCAACGTCGTAAATGAAGGGAGTTCGGTCGAAAAAGCACAAGTGATCCTCGCGTATTTGCGCGAGCATCAGCTCATCGACTACTGATTTTGATGCCTGTCGGCAAGACACCCAGGGATGCAAGGAATCCGGAGCAAACGATGAAAGTATCGGCAGACATTCGTGCATTGATCGAGCGGCGCAAGGAAGGGCACAGCCTCGACGCACCGTTCTACACGAGCGAGGACATCTTCGCGCTCGACATGGAGGCGATTTTCCGCCAGCACTGGATCCAGGTGGCGATCGAACCGGACATTCCCGAGCCGGGCGACTACGTGACCGTGCAGTTGGGCAGCGATTCGATCCTGATCGTACGCGACGACGACATGGCGATCCGCGCGTTCCACAACGTGTGCCGTCACCGCGGCGCGCGCCTGTGCAACGAAGACAAGGGCTCGGTCGGCAACATCGTGTGCCCGTACCACAGCTGGACCTACAACCTGACGGGCCAGTTGATGTTCGCCGAGCACATGGGCGAGAAGTTCGACCGTTGCAAGCACAGCCTGAAGTCGGTGCACGTCGAGAACCTCGCGGGCCTGATCTTCATCTGCCTCGCCGACGAGCCGCCGGCCGATTTCGCGCAGATGCGGGCCGAGATGGAGCCGTACCTGCTGCCGCACGACCTGCCGAACACGAAGATCGCCGCGCAGATCGACATCATCGAGGAAGGCAACTGGAAGCTCACGATGGAGAACAACCGCGAGTGCTATCACTGCGTCGCGAACCATCCGGAGCTGACGATCTCGCTGTACGAATACGGCTTCGGCTACCAGCGTTCCGACGCGAATGCCGAAGGCATGGACGCATTCGCCGAAACCTGCGTGCGCCGCGGCAAGGAATGGGCCGAGATGGGCCTGCCGTCCGCAGAAATCGAAAAGCTGCTCGACGTGACGGGTTTCCGCACGCAGCGCCTGCCGCTGGATCGCGACGGCGAATCGCAGACGCTTGACGCGAAGGTCGCATCGAAGAAGCTGCTCGGCGGCTTCGACAGGGCCGATCTCGGCGGGCTGTCGTTCTGGACGCAGCCGAACTCGTGGCACCACTTCATGAGCGATCACATCGTGACGTTCTCGGTGATTCCGCTGTCGGCCGGCAAGACGCTGGTGCGCACGAAGTGGCTCGTGCACAAGGACGCGAAGGAAGGCATCGACTACGACGTGAAGAACCTCACGGCCGTGTGGAACGCGACCAACGACCAGGATCGCGCGCTCGTCGAATTCTCGCAGCGCGGCGCGAACAGCAGCGCGTACGAGCCGGGTCCGTATTCGCCGTACACGGAAGGTCTCGTCGAAAAATTCTCGGCCTGGTACATCGGCCGGCTCGCCGAAAAAACCGGCGAATAGTACCCAGCGTATAAGCGGAGCAAGACATGATGCGAGATGCGGCCAATTTCGAGCCGGCGGATAGCCGGGTGACGCACCCGGCCTTCTGGAACGCGCTGCCCGAGCGCTGGACGAGCGACGTCGAGGAAACGCTGGTGTGCTGCCACGTGCGGCAGGAAACCCACGACGTGAAGAGCTTCTTCTTCCGCTCCCCGCAGGGCCGCACGTTCTCGTTCGAGCCCGGGCAATTCATCACGCTCGAGCTCGACATCGACGGCGAGACGATCAACCGGTGCTACACGATTTCGTCGTCGCCGGCGCGGCCGCACACGATCTCGATCACGGTGAAGCGCGTGCCGGGCGGCAAGGTGTCGAACTGGCTGCACGACAACCTGCAGCCGGGCGCGCCCGTGCGCGTGCTCGGCCCGGCCGGGGAATTCACGTGCGCGCGGCATCCGGCGCGCAAGTACCTGTTCCTGTCGGCCGGCTCGGGCGTCACGCCGCTGATGTCGATGAGCCGTGCGCATCACGATCTCGCCGAGGATCGCGACATCCTGTTCGTGCACAGCGCACGCACGCCGGACGACATCATCTTCGCGCGCGAACTCGACCTGATCGCGTCGAACCACACGAATTTCCGCACGTCGTTCGTCGTCGAGCGCGTCGGCACGCGCACCAACTGGCCGGGCGTCACGGGCTTCCTGACGCTGCCGCTGCTGAAGCTGATCGCGCCGGATTTCATGGAACGCGAAATCTTTACGTGCGGCCCCGCGCCGTACATGAAGGCCGTGCGCGACCTGCTCGACGAAGCCGGCTTCGATCGCAAGCAGTATCACGAGGAAAGCTTCTCGTTCGAGACGCTCGCGCAGACCGCGAGCGACGAGCTGCTCGCCGATCTCGCGCCGCCGGCCGAAGGCGGCGACGCCGGCACGAAGCAGTACACGGTCAGCTTCGCGAAGAGCAACCGCGAGATCTCGTGCGGCTCGGAGCAGCACGTGCTCGACGCGGCGCGCCAGTCGGGCGTGCGGCTGCCGGCATCGTGCACGCAGGGCATGTGCGGCACCTGCAAGGTGAAGCTCGTGTCGGGGCAGGTCGACATGAAACACAACGGCGGCATCCGCCAGCGCGAGATCGATCAGGGGATGGTGCTGCTGTGCTGCAGCAAGCCGCTGTCGGATCTCGTGATCGACAAGTAGTCGAAACTCGCCATCGGCTGTCCGGGTGCGTCGCATCCGGACAAGCATTCGTCGGAAAACAACGATACCGCGGATTTGTGGTTGAAGAACCTAGAGAGACAACGCGCACGGTGCGCAGACCAAGGAGATCGACCATGAAGCTGTTCGGAAAACTGTTGTGGGCCGGCACCCTGTCGGCGATGGTGGCATTGAGCGCATCGGCGCTCGCCGATACGAAGCCGACGCTGAAAATCGGCTACGTCGAAGGCTGGGACGACAGCGTCGCGACGTCGAACGTCGCGGCCCGCGTCATCGAGAAGAAGCTCGGCTACGAGGTGAAGCTCGTGCCGGTGGCGGCCGGGATCATGTGGCAGGGCGTCGCGCGCGGCGATCTCGATGCGACGCTGTCCGCGTGGCTGCCGGTCACGCACGGCTCGTACTGGGACGAGTACAAGGCCAAGGTCGTCGACCTCGGCGCGAATTTCCCCGATGCGAAGATCGGCCTGATCGTGCCCGCGTACGTGAAGGCGAAGAGCATCGACGACCTCAATGCGGAGAAGGGCAGCTTCGGCGGCCGGATCGTCGGCATCGATGCGGGCGCCGGCGTGATGCGCAAGACCGACGACGCGATCAAGAGCTACGGGCTGAACTACACGCTGATGCCGAGTTCGGGCAGCGCGATGACGGCCGAGTTGTCGCGTTCGGTCAATGCGAACAAGCCGGTCATCGTGACGGGCTGGGCGCCGCACTGGATGTTCGCGAAGTGGAAGCTGCGCTTCCTCGAGGATCCGAAGAAGGTGTTCGGCGGCGCCGAGCACGTCGACAGCGTCGTGAATCCGGGGCTCGAAACCAAGGCGAAGCCGGTCGTCGCGTTCCTGAAGAAATTCCAGTGGAAGCCGGGTGAAATCGACAGCGTGATGCTCGCGATCCAGAACGGCTCGAAGCCGGAAGCGGCAGCGGATGCGTGGATTGCGGCGCATGCCGACCGCGTGAATTCTTGGACGGAAGGCGCGCAGTAAGCATTCCGATATATATCCAAGAATCGTCATAAAAAACACGCCGGGAATGGCATGCAGGAATCCGAAATAATCAGGATGTAATGCGGCCATATCCCGGAATTCTTTTGCGGATTCTGCAAAAAAGCGCGTAAGTTGTTACACTAGCGCCCTTGTGCGGAGTCATCTCAGGAGGAATTGGATGAGTCAAGCAGGACTGCGTGCGAATCGCACCAGTGATGTCGAGGCAACCATCTCACATGATTCGGCGGGCCACACGCTGCATCGTGGCCTGACCTGGAAAGACGCTTTTTGGGTGACGAGCGGCGTGCCGGCAGGCGTGCTGTTCACGATCGGCGGCGTATGTGCGACGATCGGCCAGCCCGCGTGGGCGATCTGGATCGCCGCGATCACGATGGGGCTGATTCAAAGCGCGACTTATGCGGAAATATCGGGGCTATTTCCTCATAAATCGGGCGGCGCGTCCGTGTATGGCGCGATCGGTTGGGTTCGTTACAGCAAACTGATTGCCCCGGTTTCCGTGTGGTGCAACTGGCTCGCGTGGTCGCCGATGCTCGCGCTCGGCTGCGGCCTCGCGGCGAGCTATGCGCTCACGAGTCTCTTTCCCGCCGATGCGGCGGTGCTGCACTGGCAGCTCAAGGTTGCGGATCTCGGTTTCATCAAGCCCGGTCTGTCATTGCGGATCAACGCGACGTTCATCATCGCGACGATCCTGCTTCTGATCACGTTCAAGCTGCAGCACAGCGGCGCGTCGAAGGCGGCGCGCACGCAGCGCATTCTCGGCATTGCATCGCTCACACCGCTCTTGATCGTCGGCATCGTGCCGTTCGTCACCGGCGACGTGCCGATGTCGAACCTGCTGCCGCTGTTGCCGCTCGGCCACGACGCGCACGGCAACCTCACGGCCGCGACCTTCGGTTCGTGGAACGGGCAGGGCGTGACGATGGCGCTCGGCGCGATGTTCATGGCAGGCTGGGCGTCGTACGGCTTCGAGACGGCCGTCTGCTATACGCGCGAATTCCGCGATCCGCGGCGCGATACCGCCAAGGCGATCTTCTGGTCGGGTGCGCTGTGTCTGGTCGTGATGACGCTCGTGCCGATGGCGTTCCAGGGCGCGCTCGGCACACAGGCGATGCTCGATCCGTCGATCGGCGACGGCACCGGCGTCGCGGCCGCGATGGCGAAGATCGTCGGCGGCGGCGCATGGGTCGCGAATGCGGTCGTCGTGATGTTGATGCTGTCGATCCTGCTGATCGTGATGACGTCGATGATGGGCTCGTCGCGCACGCTGTACCAGGCGTCGGTCGACGGCTGGCTGCCGAAGTATCTGTCGCACGTGAACGAGCACGGCTCGCCCACCCGCGCGATGTGGACCGACCTCGGCTTCAACCTCGTGTTGCTGATGATGTCGGACTACATGACGGTGCTGTCGATCTCGAACGTCTGCTACATGCTGTTCGTATTCCTGAATCTTCAGTCGGGCTGGATCCACCGGATGGATCGCGGCAACTGGGATCGGCCGTTCCGCTGCCCGACGTGGCTGCTCGTCGGCGGCGCGATCTGCGGCTATGCGAACCTCGTCTACGTCGGCGCGGGCGCGAACCTGCAGGGCGAAGGCACGCTGCGCAACGGGCTGATCGCCATGCTGCTGATCGTGCCGGTGTTCCTGTATCGCCACTACTGGCAGGATCGCGGCCGCTTTCCCGCGCAGATGCAGCGCGACATGGAACTCGAAGTGCCGAAGCGCGCGATGTGGCTGAACCTGATGCCGTATGCGGCGTTGATCGGGGCGGGGCTGACGATCTGGTCGTCGTATTACTTCGCGTGGGTGAAGTGACGCGGTAATGCGTGCGTGTCGCGGCACGCGATGGCTTCGTAGAGCATGCGCGGGGCCGTCGCGCGAAGCGCCGGCACAACACGACGACAAAAGAGGCCCGACCGGTTTGCCGGTCGGGCCTCGTTCGTTTCCGCCGCGTTCCGGCGCGGCTCCGATCGGCTTACGGGAACACCACCGTCCGATCGCCGTTCAAAAACACCCGCCGCTCGATGAACGCCTTCACCGCACGCGCGAGCGTGAGGCTTTCGACGTCACGTCCCACCGCGAGCAATTGCTCGGGCCGCAGCGCATGATCGACACGCTCCACGACCTGCTCGATGATCGGGCCTTCGTCGAGATCGTCGGTCACGAAGTGCGCGGTCGCGCCGATCAGCTTCACGCCGCGCGCATGTGCCTGGTGATACGGCTTCGCGCCCTTGAAGCCGGGCAGGAACGAGTGATGGATGTTGATCGCGCGGTTCGCGAGCTTCGCGCTCGTCTCCTGCGACAGCACCTGCATGTAGCGCGCGAGGATCACGAGCTCGGCGCCGCTCGATTCGAAGAAGTCGAGCCATTGCGCTTCCTGCTGCGCCTTGGTATCGGCCGTGATCGGGAAGTGCCGGAACGGCAGCCCGTGCTGGGCGGCGAGCGGCTCGAAGTCGGGGTGGTTCGACACGATGCCCACGATGTCCATCTTCAGCTCTCCCATCCGCCAGCGGAACAGCAGATCCGCGAGGCAGTGCTCGAGCTTCGACACCATGATCAGCACCTTCGGCCGCGCGTTGACGTCATGGATCGCCCATTGGATGTCGCCATCGTGGCCGCCGAGTCCGGCCGCGATCGGCGCGAATTCCTGACGCAGCGCGTCGATCTGCAGCGTCTCATCCGTCGGATGAAAGACGCAGCGCACGAAGAAGCGGTTGCTGAGATCGTCGTCGAACACGTTCAGCGCATCGACGTAGCAGCGATGGCGGTCGAGAAAGCCGACGACGGCGGCGACCTGGCCTGCCGCGCTCGGGCACGACAGTGTCAGGACGAATTGATCGGGGCGGTGCTCGGCGGTCATGAGACTCCTCGGATGGCAGGGGCGCACGGCCGCGCGGCGGCGCACGAAGGCGCCGCGCCGCGCGGGTAGCGGGAGGCTCAAGTAAATCAGGACGATATCGGCGCGGATAGAACCAACGCGCCGTGTGGCTGGTATCGGTGCGCCAGCGGGCCGGAGGCGGGGCCGCGGCGGGCGCGCTGCCTCAGGCCGCCGCGCACGCGTCGAGCAGCCAGCGCCGGAACACGTGGGTCGCATCCGGCTCCGGCCGCTGCGGCGGGCGCACCAGGAAGTAGCCGCGCGGCGTGACGACGGGCGCGTCGACCAGCTTCACGAGCTGGCCGGTCCCGACGAGTTCGTCGACGAGCGGCGACCAGCCGAGCGCGACGCCTTCACCGAGCAGCGCCGCATGGATCACGAGCGCATAGCTGTTGAAGGTCACGCCGCGGGCGGCGGGCGGCGGCTCGAGCCCGTGCGCGTCGAACCAGCCCGACCATGACAGCCAGCGCTCGGGGCGCGTCGGCTGCACGTGCAGCAGCGGCAGCGCGAGCAGGTGCTCGGGCCGTGCGACGTCCGGGTGCGCGTCGCGGAACGCGGGCGAGCAGACGGGCGTGACGGATTCCGGAAACAGCCGCGCGGCCGTGCACGACGGCCAGTGGCCGTCGCCGAACAGGATCGCGATGTCGCCGTGGTCGCGCTGCGCGTCGTAGTCCTGTGACGTGACGACGCGTACGTCGACGTCCGGCATCACGCGCTTGAGCCCGGCCAGGCGCGGCATCAGCCAGTAGGTCGCGAAACCGAAATCGGTGACGATCGTGAGCGCGCCGTGCTCGCGGCGCGCGCGCAGCGTCGCGGTCGCGCCGCGCAGCGTGTCGAGGCTGAGCCGCACGGCTTCGTACAGGCACTGGCCGTCGGTCGTCAGCGTGACGCCGCGCGGGCTGCGTTCGAACAGCGGCACGCCGAGTTCGGCTTCGAGCTGATACACCTGCTGGCTCACGGCCGGCTGCGTCGAGCCGAGCTCGCGCGCGGCGGCCGTGAAGCTCGCGAGCCGGGCGGCCGATTCGAACGCGCGCAGCGCCTGCATCGACGGTAACGGTTCGGATTTCGACATAAGTCCCTCTAATGGCCCCATAAGGGCCGGACGCCTACCCGCGCGAATTCGGGCGGGCGATAGTGCAGCGGACGGTACGGCACATGCACTTCGCGCACAGCCGCGCAACGCACTCCCCGATTCTAGCCAGCACGGCCTCCGTGCGCGGCAGTTTCTGCGGACCGCCTCCGTCATGCCGGACGTCTCGCTGCCCGGGCGACGAGCCGTTCCATTCGAACACCGCTTTCCCCACGACCGCCGATGACGAACCCGACACCCAACATCCTGATCCTGATGGCCGACCAGCTCACGCCGTTCGCGCTGCCGGCGTACGGCAACCGCGTGGCCCGCACGCCGACGCTCGACCGGCTCGCCGCCGAAGGCGTGGTGTTCGACGCCGCGTACTGCGCGAGCCCGCTGTGCGCACCGTCGCGCTTCTCGCTGCTGACCGGCAAGCTGCCGTCGGGAATCGGCGCCTACGATAACGCCGCCGAATTGCCCGCGCAAACGCTGACGTTCGCGCACTACCTGCGCGCGGGCGGCTACCGGACGATGCTGTCCGGCAAGATGCATTTCTGCGGCCCCGACCAGTTGCACGGCTTCGAGGAACGCCTCACGACCGACATCTATCCGGCCGATTTCGGCTGGGTGCCGGACTGGGACCAACCGGCCGAGCGGCCGAGCTGGTATCACAACATGAGCTCGGTGCTCGACGCCGGCCCGTGCGTGCGTACGAATCAACTCGACTTCGACGACGAAGTGACGTTCGCGGCGAAGCAGAAGCTGTACGACGTCGCGCGCGAGCGCGCGGCCGGCCGCGATGCGCGGCCGTTCTGCATGGTCGTGTCGCTGACCCATCCGCACGATCCGTATGCGATCACGCGCGAATACTGGGATCGCTACGACGACGACGAGATCGACATGCCGGCCGTGCGGCTCGATGCGGCCGAAAGCGATCCGCATTCGCAGCGGCTGCGTTTCGTCTGCGAGAACGATCGCACGCCACCGACCGACGCGCAGATCCGCGCCGCACGCCGCGCGTATTATGGCGCGACGTCCTACGTGGACACGCAGTTCGGCAGCGTGCTGGCCGCGCTCGAGCAATGCGGGTTCGCCGACGACACGATCGTGATCGTCACGTCCGACCACGGCGACATGCTCGGCGAGCGCGGGCTCTGGTACAAGATGACGTTTTTCGAAGGCGGCTGCCGCGTGCCGCTGATCGTCCACGCGCCGGGCCGCTTCGACGCCGCGCGCGTGCGCGGGCCCGTGTCGCACGTCGACCTGCTGCCGACGCTCGTCGAGCTGGCCGGCGCCGCGCCCGCCAGCGGCTGGCCGGACCCGGTCGACGGCGCGAGCCTCGTGGCGCACCTGAACGGCACGCCCGCGCACGATGTCGCGCTCGGCGAATACCTCGCGGAAGGCGCGCTCGCACCGATCGTGATGATCCGCCGCGGCGACTGGAAATACGTGCATTGCCCGGCCGACCCCGATCAGCTTTACAACCTGTCGGACGACCCGCACGAACTGACGAACCTCGCCGGGCGGCCGGAAGCCGCCGACGTGCTCGCCGCGTTCCGCGCGGAGGCCGCGCAGCGCTGGAACCTGCCCGAACTGGACCGGCAGGTGCGCGCGAGCCAGCGGCGCCGGCGCTTCCATTACGCGGCGACGACGCAGGGCCGCATTCAGGCGTGGGACTGGCAGCCGTTCACCGACGCGAGCCAGCGCTACATGCGCAATCACATCGAACTCGACACGCTCGAGGCGATGGCGCGTTTTCCGCGCGTCGGGCGCTGAACGCACCGCATCGCGATCACTGAAGAACGACGGAGGAAGCGAACCATGAAACGGCAATGCAATGCAGCAATCCGAAGAATCGGCGCGGCGCTCGCTGCCGCCGCCGCGTGCGGGGTGGCGACGCAGCCTGCGTATGCCGCCGATCCGCAGACGTGCAGCGAAGTCAAGATGGCGGCGCCCGGCTGGACCGACATCGACGCGACGAATGCGATGGCGGGGGTCGTGCTGAAGGCGCTCGGCTACCGGCAGGACGTGGCGAACCTGTCGGTGCCGATCACGTACCAGGGGTTGAAGAAAGGGCAGGTCGACGTGTTCCTCGGCAACTGGATGCCCGCGCAGGCGCCGCTCGTGAAGCCGTTCGTCGACGAGAAATCGATCGACGTGCTGCACGCGAACCTGAGCGGCGCGAAATTCACGCTCGCGGTGCCCGACTACGTGGCCGCCGCCGGCGTGCATACGTTCGCCGATCTCGCGCGCTACGCGGACCGCTTCGGCGGCAAGATCTACGGGATCGAGCCCGGCGCGCCCGCGAATCAGAACATCAAGCGGATGCTGTCCGACCACGCGCTCGGGTCCGCGAACTGGTCGCTCGTCGAATCGAGCGAGACGGGCATGCTCACGCAGGTCGAGCGGGCGGTGCGCGACAAGCGCTGGATCGTGTTTCTCGCGTGGGAGCCACATCTGATGAACACGAAGTTTCATCTGACGTATCTGTCGGGCGGCGATGCGTATTTCGGCCCGAACTACGGCGGCGCGACGGTCAACACGGTCACGCGTGCCGGGTTCGCCGGCCAGTGCACGAACCTCGCGCGGCTGTTCCGGCAGATGACGTTCTCGGTCGACGTCGAGAACCGGATGATCGCCGACATGCTCGACCGCAAGACGTCGCCCGCGCTCGCGGCGCAGCATGCGCTGAAGGCCGAGCCCGCGCTGGTCGCCGCGTGGCTCGACGGCGTGACGACGGCGGCCGGCGCGCCGGGCCTGCCGGCCGTGCGCGCGGCCCTCGACGGTCATTGATTTTCCCTCTCCGGGCGGCCGGTTTTTACCGTGCCGCTCGTCTACGTGTTTTCCCGACCCGTCGCATCGTGACCATTTAGTGTCGCCTACAGACGGGTGACGCGAAATATGGGTTTGTATTTTTCGCCAATGGCTGCGTTATTGCGGAAAACGAAATACCGGAGCCAGCAGACGTACCGAATTCGAATCAGCCGGCGTATCGCGGCACGCGCCAGGCCACGGTTCTTTCCATCGAACGGTTCAGGGAGGGTGGTCGACAATGAAGCAAAAGAAAGTCGCCGTAGCCGCCGCGCTCGCATGCGCGGCCTGTATTCCCGCCATCGGACACGCGCAGAGCAGCGTGACGCTGTACGGGATTCTCGACGCCGGCATCACGTACGTGAACAACACGGGCGGTTCGCACGTGGTCAAGTTCGACGACGGCGTCGCCTACGGAAACCGCTTCGGCCTCAAGGGCACCGAAGACCTGGGCGGCGGCCTGAAGGCCGTGTTCGCGCTCGAGAGCGGCTTCCACCTCGGCAACGGGCAACTCGGCTTCGGCGGCGCCGAATTCGGCCGGCAGGCGTATGTGGGCCTGCAGAACGACTGGGGCACGCTGTCGTTCGGCAACCAGCTCGACATCACGAACGAACTCGTGTCGATCTACAACATTTCGGCGTGGGGCAGCGGCTATGCGATCCACCAGGGCGACTTCGACCGCTTCAACGGCGACCGTCTGCCGAATTCGGTGAAGTTTCTGTCGAGCGACATGAGCGGCTTCAAGTTCGGCGCGATGTATTCGTTCGGCAACGTCGCGGGCAACTTCCATCGCAACAGCGCATGGAGCGCGGGCGCGAGCTTCACGAAGGGCGACTTCTCGATCGGCGCCGCGTACACGCGCCTGAACAATCCGAACGGCATCTATGCGTTCGACCCGTACGCGATGATCGGCACGCATACGTTCCTCGGCCAGCAGACCGTCACGGTCGATCCGGCGACCGGCGCGCGCACCGACCTGTTCGCGAACACGCCGATGAGCGTCGACAGCCAGGGCACGTTCGGCATCGGCACGAGCTACACGATCGGCAAGCTGACGCTCGACGCCAACTACTCGTACACGACGATCAAGGGCTTCGGCCAGTCGTCGCACATGCAGGTGTACGAAGGCGGCGGCCTGTACCAGTTCACGCCGGCGCTGAGCTTCATCGCGGGCTACCAGCACACGCGCTTCGAGGGCCATCACTGGAACCAGGGCACGGCGGGCCTGCATTACCTGTTGTCGAAGCGCACGGACGTGTACATCTCCGGCGACTACCTGCGCGCGTCGCAGGGCGTCGATGCGGTGATCGGCTACAGCTTCACGCCGTCGACGACGCAGACGCAGGCCGACGTGCGGATCGGGATGCGGCATTCGTTCTGAGCGGAGTGGCGGGTTGGTGTGACGTCTTCAGCGAGGTCTCTCTTTGGCGCGAACCGCGGTTCGCGCTTTTTTTTTGTGCGATGCGCCGGCTCGACGGCTCGTGGCCGGCGTCGGGCCGGTTTTCGGCGATTGGCATATCATCGCGGTTTGGCCGCGTCCGCACCGTTGCCGCGCGCACCCGCGTGCGTCGTCGTTTCCCGAATGGTTGCGGTGCGCACCGCCAGCCGCCGAGACCCCGATGACCACCTCCGTGCCCGATTCCAGTCCGTTATCCCCGTTACCCGTCAACCTGTTCCGCCACGCGCCGTTCCGGCGTTTCTGGGGCACGCGCGTGATGTCGTCGCTGGCCTTCCAGATCCTGTCGGTCGCGATCGGCTGGTACGTGTATGCGCTCACGCACAGCGCGTTCGCGCTCGGCCTGGTCGGCCTCGCGCAGTTCGTGCCAATGTTCGCGCTGACGCTGGTCGTCGGGCAGGTGGCCGACCGCTACGACCGCCGGCGCATCGCGACGATCTGTCAGAGCGTCGAGGCACTGGCCGCCGGCGTGTTCCTGCTCGGCGCGGCGCAAGGGTGGCTGGCCGCGCCGGCCGTGTATGCGCTCGCGGCGATCGTCGGCACGGCCCGCGCGTTCGAGTCGCCGTCGGTGTCGTCGCTGTTGCCGGCCGTCGTGCCGCGCACCGATTTGCCGCGGGCGACCGCGCTGTCGACGTCCGCCAACCAGGCCGCGCAGATTCTCGGTCCCGCGTTCGGCGGGTTGCTCTATGGTGTCGGCGCACCCGTCGCGTTCGGCACGAGCGTGGCGGCCTTCGCGATCGCGGCGATGCTGAGCGGCACGATTCCGCTGCGCAGCGCGCCACCCGCCCGCGAGCCGGTCACGCTGCGCTCGGTGTTTTCGGGCATCGCGTTCATCCGGCGCGAGCCGGCGATCCTCGGTGCGCTGTCGCTGGATCTGTTCGCCGTGCTGTTCGGCGGCGCGACCGCACTGCTGCCGATCTACGCGCGCGACATCCTGCAGGTCGGCCCGTGGGGGCTCGGCGCATTGCGCGCGGCGCCGGCGGTCGGCGCGCTCGCGGGCACGCTGTGGCTCACGCGTTTCCCGTTGAAGGGCCGGCCGGGCCGCGCGATGTTCGGCGGCGTGATCGCGTTCGGCATCGCGACGATCGTGTTCGGGTTGTCGCGGCACTTCGCGTTGTCGCTCGTGGCGCTGGCCGCGCTCGGCGCGTCGGACGTGATCAGCGTCGTCGTGCGCCTGTCGCTCGTGCAACTGCGCACGCCCGACGACATGCTCGGCCGTGTGAGCGCGGTCAACGCGTTGTTCATCGGCACGTCGAACCAGCTTGGCGAATTCGAATCCGGCGTGACGGCCGCGTGGTGGGGCGCGCCGGCCGCGATCGTCGTCGGCGGCGCGGCGACGATCGCCGTCGCGCTCGCGTGGATGCGGCTGTTTCCGCAGCTCACGAACATGAAGTCGCTCGAACGCGACGCGTGACGCGCATCACACGTCAAGCATCCTGCGTGACGCGCACGGCCGTACCGTAGCAGATGACTTCGGTTACGCCCGACCCGATCTCGGTCGAGTCGTAGCGCATCGCGACGACCGCGTTCGCGCCGAGCTTGCGCGCGTCGTCGAGCATCTTGTCGAACGCGTGCTGGCGCGCTTTTTCGCACAGCGACGTATAGAGCGTGATGTTGCCGCCGAAGATCGTCTGCAGCGACGCGCCGAACGAGCCGACGATCGAGCGCGAGCGCACGACGATGCCCTGTGCGACGCCGAGCGAGCGAACGGTCGTATGGCCGGGGAGGTCGAAGGCGGTCGTGACGCGGGCAGGCGACAGGTCGTCGATGGAGCGGGTGGGTTCGGTCATGGTATGAAAGCGCGTAGCGAATGGTCGAACGACGATTCTAGCCGG
This sequence comes from Burkholderia sp. MSMB1072, assembly GCF_001524725.1. Classification (NCBI taxonomy): domain Bacteria; kingdom Pseudomonadati; phylum Pseudomonadota; class Betaproteobacteria; order Burkholderiales; family Burkholderiaceae; genus Burkholderia; species Burkholderia sp. MSMB1072. The sequence continues at coordinate 46,275 of NZ_LOYC01000018.1, read as the reverse complement.
ACGGCGAAAAGGTATTCGAACGGGCGTGCCCATGCAGGTGAACGCCCGTTTCGCCGCCAACGTGCGAGCCGCTCGACACGGAACGTTCAGCGCTTGACCGTCGCGCCGGCAATGCCGCCGAGGTCGACCGCATAGGCCAGCGCGAGCTTGCCGAACTTCAGCGCATGGTTCGCTTGTCGATCCGAGTTTTCCAGCGTGTCGTTCGCCGTGTGGATGTACGGGCTGTCGTTCTGGTCGGCCTCGAACGGGAACGATGCCGGATACCCCTGCGCATTCCACGACGCGTGATCCGAGCATGCATACCCACACTGCGATGTGCCGATCGCAAGCTCGGGCAGGTAGGTCTTAGCCAGGTTCGTCAAGTAGGTGTTCTGCGCCGCGTTCGTGTAGTCGGTGATCAGGTAGATGTCCTTCGGATCGCCCTTGTAGTTCGTCATGTCGAGCTGCAGCACGCCGACCACGTTCGCATTCTGCGTGCGGAACTGCTTCGCGATCGCCTTCGAGCCGAGCAACCCGGCTTCCTCGGCCGCATATCCGACGAACTTGATCGTCCGTTTCGGCCGGTAGCCGTTCGCGAGCAGCACGCGTAGCGCCTCGGTCAGGCTGGCGATGCCCGACGCATCGTCGTCGGCGCCCGGCGAGCGCGTGTTTTCCGTCGTGCGGCCCACGGTCGAATCGAGGTGGCCGCCGAGCACGACGGTGCCTGCGGCCGGATCGCTGCCGCGGATCGTCAGGATCACGGATTTCTGCGGAAAGCCCGTGTGCGCGAATTGTTCGACGGCGATGTCGGCGCGCGAAGCCGCCAGCTGCTTCCACTGCAACGCGAGCCAGTCGGATGCGGCGACGCCGTGCGACGTCGTGTAGTAGCGGTTCGTGAAACCCGACAGCGACGTGATCGTGCCGACGATGTTGCTGGCCTGCAGTTGCTGGACCCATGTGCCGATCTGCGGCACGTTCGACACCGTGTACGCGGGGGCAGCGGCCTGTTTCGCGAGCGTCACAGGCAACGGCTGGAGCGCCTGCCGTGCGTCGTCGAACGAGTCGTGCACGACGTAGCCGGGCCCGTGGCCGCGCGTGCGGTGAACTGCGCGGGCCAGCTCGCCAAGCCGGGAATCGTCGATCTCGACGACGTGAACGGTTTCGCGACGCGCGGCGCCGTCGGCCGCCTTGCCGGCTTCGACGGTCGTGCTGTATTGCGCGGTTGCGGTCGCGTCGATACGTTGAAGCTGGCGGAACGCGGTGTCGCCGAGCGTGATCCAGACGGGCGCCGCGTGCGCGGCGGCGGTCAACAGCATGCCGCCCAGCGCGGCACTCAGGCGGGTCGATTTCAGAGTAGGCATGTTCGATCTCGTGAGGATGGCGATGTCGATGAAGGGAGCGCGCCGCAGATCGTGCGATGCGCTCCCGCCTGCTGCGGGCGTTACGACTTCTGCGGGACGGTCACGCCGTACGTGCAGCTCTTGTTGTACGCGTTGCCGATCGCGGCGAGCTGCGCGCTGCTGTAGCCGAGCGCGGATGCGGCCGTCAGCACGGCTTGCGCAGCGGCCTTCTGGTTGGTCGAGCTGTTGGTCATCGACAGCCCCTTCAGGAACGCCTTGTCCATCGCCTGCGCGCCGATCGCATCGCGTGCCACGAGGTTGCACGACGCCCAGTACTGGCCGGCCGTGTGGATCTCCGCGCCGCGCGCCTGCGCATAGGTGCGCCCGACGTTCCAGTTGGTCACGCGGCCGCCCCAGAACTCGTTGTGGCCGTCCCAGTTGTAGACCCAGTGATACTGCGCATCCGACGGGCTCCATTGGTTGAAGTCGCGGCTGTACGCGGCGGCGAGATAGTCGCCGGTGCCTTCCGACAAGCCTTCCTGTTGCGACAGGCCGCCGTTGGTGACCCAGTCGTGGATGCCGTGGCCGAGCTCGTGGATCACGACGTCCGCGTCTTCCGCGTCGTCGACGCCGCCTTGCCCGAAGGTCAGCCGGCCGCTGCTCGACGAGTACGACGAGTTGTCGTCGCCCGATTCGCCGTGCGGGTCGTACTGCACGCCACCCGTGTACTGGTACGGCAGCGCCTTGATGCCGAGCGTCTGGTTCACGTAACGCAGGAACGTGTCGATGTGGTAGTACGCGTTCACGGCCTCGAAATACAGGTTGCCGCGCGTGAATTCGAACGCGGGCGTGGATTGCGACGGGCAGGCCTTGTCGAGCGGCGCATCGAAATCGACGCACGCCGCGTACGGGCCCGTCAGCGTGTAGCGCGTGCCCGACTGCGCGAGGTCCTTCAGCGTCACGCGTACGCGCGCGGCCGTGAGCTGCGTCGAATCCGCGTCGTTGCCGTCCTTGTAGCCCGTGCTGCCGTAGCTGCTCTTCGTCGGCGACAGCGGATCGGGGCGGAACACGAAGCCGGTGCCGTCGGTCGCGTAGAACGCCTTGTCCTCGGCGCGTAGCACTTCGCCGCTGCCCGAATCGATCAGCAGTTCCCAGTCGCCTTTCGGGCCATCCTGCGGGCGGCCGCGCACCTTCCACGCGGTGTGCGTGCCGGCCTTGTCGACGAACGCGACGAGTTGCGCATCGAGATGCGTGAAGCCGCTCGCGCCGAGATACGCGCGGGCGCGGTCGAATGCCTGCTGCTGGTCGACGGCCTGCGACTTGCGCGTCGTCGCGACCACGCCGTTGATCGTGTTGCTCGCGACGTACAGGATGCGGCCGTCCTTCGCGACGGTCACCGCGATGTCGCTGCCGTACACGGGCAAGCCGGCCGCCTGCTGCTGCAGGCGCACGACGGTGAAGTCGGCGTCGTCGCGTTCCGATGTGACGACGAGGCTCGCGAGCGCGGTGGCGTCGAGCCCGAGCTGCGCCGCTTGCGACGCGACGAAGTCGCGCGCGGTGGCGGCGGGTGTCGCGGCGGCTTTCTTGACGCGATAGGCCGGGTTGTACAGCGTGACGGCGACGCCGTCCGCGCGGAATTGCCCGGCGGCCGTGTCGGCCTTCGCGGCCGGCGGCGCGACGCCGCGCGTCAGGCTTTCGCGCAGGCTCGCGGCCTGAGGATTCGGCGCTTTCGTATCGGCCAGGGTGCCGCCGACGATGCCGAAACCGAGCACGAGACCCAGGGCGAGCGGCAATGCTTTGCGTGATGTCTGCATACGTGATCCTCATCTCAACGGTTGGACACGCCCGCGCGCTCGTGGCGAGCAGGCACGACACGGCCCGCGCGCCGGTTCGATGGAACCGGTGCGGCAAAGCGGTGTTGGGGGTATCGACTGACTAAGGATCCCTAACTGTAAGGTCGAAAAGAAACGGGCAGGAGAGGCGGACGAGAAGCGAACGGCAGGCAGGTGCGGCGACGGCGAATCGAGCATCGTCATGTCATACCCCTCGGATCGATATTGGATATCGGTTGGCAGCCTGCGTGACCCGACGTCCGTCGAGATCGACGATCGGGTCGTTAGGCTATCTATCTAACTTTGTTTGGTATGTTACAGAATATTTTCAACGACATTCCAGATTATTTTCGACGACCGCTTCGGTTCGTCGACCAGTCGCCGGCATTGTTCAACGAACGGCGGGAAACGCTGCCGGAACGCGTAATACCGCGCCGGATTGTGATCAAAAGCCGAGACGGTCAGCGCGTCGGCCGCCGGTCGCTGCGGGGGCTCATCCCGAATCGCGCGCGATAGGTGCGCGAAAAATGCGACGGCGATTCGAAGCCGCACGCGACGCACACCGACGTGATGCTCATGTCGGTCTGTTGCAGCAGTTCGCGTGCGCGATCGAGGCGCAGGTTCAGATAGAAGCGCGTCGGCGTGTCGTTCAGCATCGCGCTGAACAGCCGTTCGAGCTGGCGCCGCGTGATCGACACTTCCTGCGCGAGCGCGTCGGAGCCGAGCGGGTTGTCCATGTGTCGCTGCATCGTGCCGATCACTTGGATCAGCTTGCGGTTGTGCACGCCGTAGCGCGCGGCGATCTCGAGCCGCTGGCTGTCCGAGCGCTGCCGGATGCGGCTGACGACGAACTGCTCGGAGATCGCCGCCGCGAGGTCGGCGCCGTGCCGGCGGCCGATCAGGTCGAGCATCATGTCGATCGACGCGGTGCCGCCCGCGCACGTGATGCGCCGCTCGTCGATCTCGAACAGCTCCTGCGTCGCGTTCAGGCCTGGATAGCGCTCGCGGAACGCCGCCAGCGCTTCCCAATGCAGCGTGAGCGGCTGCGACGCGTCGAACAGCCCGGCTTCCGCGAGCACGAAGCTGCCCGTATCGATGCCGCCGAGCGTGGCGCCATGCCGGTGCTGGCGGCGCAGCCAGTCGCCGAGCGTGCGCGTGTAGCACACGAGCGGATCGAAGCCCGCGACGACGAACACCGTATCGACCTGCGGGACGTCCGCGCACGCGGCTTCGGCGGCGACCGGAATGCCGTTGCTCGCGGCCACGGGTGCGCCGTCCGCGCTGATCACGTGCCAGCGATACAGCTCGGTGCGAAAGCGGTTCGCGACGCGCAGCGGCTCGACCGCGGACATGAAGCCGAGCGCGGAGAAGCCGGGTAGCAACAGGAAGTGGAAATCCTCGGGCATCGGGGTGTGGGGTGCAAGCAGGTAGTCGGTACGAGCCGTGCGTCGCGACGAGCGGGCCGGCGCGGGCCGCGCCCGATTCGCGGGCGCCGAACGTTCAAGCCGGGATTATCGCGGGTTTTGCCGGCGCTCAACGCGTTTTTGCACGATGCACCGTCCGGCGCGCCGTCGTCGACGGCAATTCGCCGAACTGGGCCTTGTACGCGTTCGCGAAATGCCCGAGATGAATGAAGCCCCAGCGTGCAGCCGCTTCGCTGATCGGCAGGTCGGCGTGGCGCGTGTCGAGCAGCAGGCGCCGCACCTGCGCGAGGCGCAGCGAGCGCGTGTAGTTGAGCGGCGTCGTCTGTACGACCGACTGAAAGCTGTTCTGCATCGTGCGCCGGCTGACGCGCAGTTGCGTGCACAGGCTCAGGATGTCGACGGGCGCTTCCGGGTGCTCGATCACGTAGTCGTGCACGCGGCGCACGATGTCGGCGTGGCATGCGTGCGTGAGCCGGTGCTGCGGCTCGGGTATCCGGTAGGTCATGAGATCGACCAGCACGTTGCCGACGTCGGCGCGCATCGCGCGCTGCACGCGTGCAGCGTCGAACGTATCGGGCGCCGCCAGTACGCGTTCGAGCAGCGTGGCGAGGTGCACGCTCGCGCGCTCGCGCGCGGCGACCGGCACCTCGACCACGCCGCGTCGCAGCGCGCGTGCGTCCAGCCGGACGCCGGCGGCATCTTCGATCTGCTGCATCAACTCGGGTTCGACGACCACGCCGATCAGCGACATGTCGTCGGGCGAATGGAGTTCGAACGGTACGCCGCCGCGCGCCACCACGATCGTACCGGGCTCGACGCGCGCATTGCCGAAGGCGAAGGCGCCCGAGCCGGCGAGCGGCATCCCGAATACCGTATGGCCGGGCGGCAAGCATCCGCGCTGGATGATGCGCACGTTCGCCGTTTCCTGGAACAGTTGCACGCCGTCGAGCACCGCGTGTTTGACCACGCTGCGATACGAGCCGGCCCCGATCTGGTCGTAACGCTGATCCCAGCCGCGCAGCGCCTCGGCATGCCGGTCTGCGTCGTCGAACCTCTGATGTAACACACGCATGGCGCCTCCGGCGATCGTTCGGACCGCGCAAGACTAAACCGACCGGGCGGTCGGCGCAATACGGGGGAGCGCTATTCCGCGCGCGTGCTTCCGAGGGTCGGAAGGCGCACTGCCGCGCGGCTTTCACGCGCATTTCCGATATCCCGAATCGGCACGCACGCGTTGCCGGTCCGGGTGCTGGGCGGGTTTATTGTCGAACTACAGTCGCTCCACATCACGTGAACCCCCACTGGAGGCGGCATGAGGACAAGGCGACGAACCGCGGCGCTCGCGGCGACGCTGGCGTTGGCGGCGGCATGGGCCGGCGGCGCGAACGCGGCGGAAAAACCCGAAGAACTGGTCGTGCAGAAGATGCCGCCGTGGCATCCGCACACGCTCTACATCGTCGACATCTCGATGCCGTCGATGACCGACGGGCGCATCTACGTATACGACGCCGATGCGAAGAAGCTGCTCGGCCAGATCGACGGCGGTTTCGCTCCCGGCTTCGCGATCTCGCCCGACCGCAAGACCAGCTTCGTCGCGACGACCTACTTCTCGCGCGGCTCGCACGGCGCGCGCACCGACGTCGTCGAGATGATCGACAACGCGACGCTCGATCACGCGGGCGAAATCGTGATCCCGGCGAAGCACGCGCAGCACGTGCCGTCACCGTACAACACAGCGTTCAGCGCCGACGGCAAGCGGCTGTACGTCGCGAACATCACGCCGGCCGCATCGGTGACGGTGATCGACGCCGTCTCGAAGCGGGTGCTGTCGGAGATCGACATGGCCGCGTGCGTGCTCGCGTATCCGTCGGGCAACGACCGTTTCACCGCGCTGTGCGAAAGCGGCAAGGCGCTGACCGTCACGCTCGATGCGAACGGCAAGGAAACGAAGCGCACGATGTCGGACGCGTTCATCGACGTCGACAAGGATCCGGCGTTCGTGAACGCGTCGCGGTACGGGGGCGACTATCTGTTCACCACCTACGGCGGATACGTGCGCAGCGCCGATTTCAGCGGCGACAAGCCGGCATTCGGCAAACCGTGGCCGCTGCTGACGGACGCCGAGCGCGCGGAAGGCTGGCGCCCGGGCGGCATGCAGCAGACGGCCGTGCACGCGAAGCAGAACCGGTACTACGTGCTGATGCACAAGGGCACCGACGGCTCGCACAAGGATCCCGGCACGCAGGTGTGGGTGTACGACCTGAAGTCGAAGCAGCGCGTCGCGCGCTGGGATCTCGCGCAGCAGAAGGTCGATCCGCTCGTGTCGATCCAGGTCAGCGAGGACGACAAGCCGCTGTTCTACGGGCTGACGGCAACCTCCGACCTCGTCGTGATGGATGCGCGCACCGGCGCGCTGCGGCACGTCGAGAAGCAGATCGGCAATACGTCGTCGCTGCTCGTCAACCCGTGAGGCCGCGATGACCCTCGATCCCGTACTCGCCACCAGCGCGCAGGCCGGCGCGGCCGCCGTCGTGCTGCTCGGCGCCTTCGCGAAGATGCGCCGGCCCGCCGCGTTCCGCCAGGCGCTCGCCGGCTACCGGCTACTGCCCGATGCGCTGAGCGCGCCCGTCGCGTTCGCGATTCCGTTGGCCGAAGCGATCGGCGCCGCGGCGCTGCTGTTTCCCGATACGCGCACGGCCGGCGCGATCGCGCTGATCGCGCTCTTCCTGGCGTTCGCGGCCGGCCTCGCGATCAACCTGCTGCGCGGCCACACCGACATCGACTGCGGCTGTTCCGGTTTCACCGCCGCCCGTGCGGATGCACCGCGCGGCATCGGCTGGCTGCATGTCGGCCGCGTGCTGCTGCTCGTCGCGCTGGCCGCGACCGCGTTCGTCGAGCCGGGCACGCGCGCCGTGGTGTGGCTCGACTACCTGACGCTGTTCTTTTCCGTGCTGCTGATCGTTTGCGCGCTGCTCACCGTCGACGTGCTGCTCGCCAACGTCCCGCGCCTTGCCCACCTGAGGAATTCATGATGCAAACCGCTCTCACCGTTTCCACCGCCCTGTTGTGGGTGGCCGTCCTCGCGCTCGGCGCGATCTGCCTCGCACTGGTGCGCCAGATCGGCATCCTGTACGAACGCATCATGCCGGCCGGCGCGCTGATGATCGACAAGGGGCCGGCGGTCGGCGCGATCGCGCCGACGTTCGAACTGACCGACATTCGCGGCTCGCACGTGAAGGTCGGCGGCATCGACGCATCGGGCAAGGCGACGCTGCTGTTCTTCCTGTCGCCGACGTGCCCGGTCTGCAAGAAGCTGTTGCCGCTGCTCCCGTCGCTGCAGGCCAGCGAGGCGACGCCGGTGAACATCGTGCTCGCGAGCGACGGCGATGCCGACGAACACGCGCGCTTCGCGCGAAAGCACGACCTCGGGCGCTTCCCGTACGTGCTGTCGCAGGAGCTCGGCCTCGCGTATCAGATCGGCAAGCTGCCGTATGCGGTGCTGCTCGACGAAACGGGCACGGTGCGCGCGAAGGGGCTCGTCAACACGCGCGAGCATCTCGAGAGCCTGTTCGAGGCGAAGGAGCGCGGCGTCGCGTCGCTGCAGCAGTACGTGCACGGCGACCCCGGCCGCGATGCCCACGACGGGCACGCGCAGCACGCATGACCGGCCGAACCTTTTTCAACGTCATTGGAGAACGACGACATGGGCGTGTTTGATTCATGGTTCGAGCGGTCGGCGCGCGGCGTCGCGCAGCACAGTTCGCGGCGCAGCGCGATGGCGAAACTCGGCAAGGTGCTGGTGGGGTCGGCGCTGCTGCCGCTGCTGCCTGTGGACCGCACCGCGTATGCGGCCGACGCGGCATCCGGCGCGTCGGGCGCATCCGGTGCTGCGGCATCGGGGGCAAGCGACGACCCGACGAGCTGCGACTACTGGAAATACTGCGCGATCGACGGCTGGCTTTGCAGTTGCTGCGGCGGCACGTCGAGCAGTTGCCCGCCGGGTACGACGCCTTCGCCGATCACGTGGATCGGCACCTGCCGCAATCCGCACGACGGTTCGGACTACATCGTTTCGTATAACGATTGCTGCGGAAAAACGTCGTGCGGCAAGTGCTTCTGCAATCGCAACGAGCGCGAGAAGCCGCTGTACAAGCTGTCGCTGAACAACGACATCAACTGGTGCATGGCGAACGGTAATTCGAATTACCACTGTTCGGTTTCGGTTCTGCTGGGAGCGGCAAAACAATGAGCGTGAAGCAGGCGGGAAAAATCGTCGTTGCGTGCATGACGGCCATGGCGGCCATCGCGTTGCCCGGCGCGGCCGGTGCACAGGACACCGTGCGTTACCCGGCCGGGAAAGGTTTGTTCGACACGCAGTGCGCGGTATGTCACCAGGCGGGCGGGAAAGGGCAGGACGGCCTTGCGCCGCCGCTGACCGAGTATCCGGGCAAGTACGCGGCGGCGGAAGCCGGGCGTGCGCAGTTGATCGCGACGCTGCTGCACGGGATGTTCGGCGAGATCGAAGTGCACGACAAGCGCTACAACTTCAAGATGCCGTCGTTCGCGAGCGCGAGCGACGACGACATCGCGCACGTGCTCAACTACGTCGTGTTCGACCTCAACGCGCAGCATGGCGACGCGAAGCCGTTCACGGCGGCCGATATCCGTGCGGCGCGCGCGAAGCCGATGGACGGCGCGGCCGTGCATGCGCAGCGCGCGGCGGTGATCAAGGGGCTCGGCCTGTGAACGGCGCTTGCGCGCCGTCGTCGCGGTTCGGCGGCCTGTCGCGTCGGCTGTCGTCCCGGCTGCTCCTGGCGGGTGCCGCGGCTTGCGCGTTTGCCGGGCCCGCGCATGCGGACGGCACAGCCGATGCGGCGCTGGCACGACAGCATTGGGTGCTCAACTGCATGGGCTGCCACACGGCGACGGGCGGCGGCATTCCCGGCAAGGTGCCGCCGCTCGCGAACTCGCTCGGCTATTTCACGCATCTGCCGGCCGGGCGCGAGTACGTGATGCGCGTGCCCGGCGCGTCGAACTCGGCGCTGTCGGATCGGGAGCTGGCCGACGTGCTGAACTGGCTGCTCACGACGACGAACCGCGATGCGCTGCCACGCGACTTCAAACCGTATACGGCCGCCGAAGTTGCCGCGCACCGCCGTCCCGCGCTGTCGGACGTCGCGACCGTGCGCGCCGGCCTCGTCCGCGCGTTGCAGGCGCGCGGGATCGACGGCGTCGCGGATCGCTACTGACCGACTGACTCAACGAATCAGGAAAACGTGAACATGGAGACGAACCAAACCTTTCCGCTGCTCGACGCAACCCGCGCGTTTCTCGCGAAGCCGAAGAAGATGCTGATCGGCGCCGAGTGGAGCGACGCCGCGTCGGACCGCCGGATCGAGGTCGTGAACCCGGCCGACGGTACCGTGCTCGCTCGCGTGCCCGAAGCGGACGAACGCGACGTGCAGCAGGCCGTCGCCGCCGCGCGCCGTGCATTCGATGCGGGCCCGTGGCGCAGCGCGAAGACCACCGATCGCGAGCGCCTGATGCTGGTGCTCGCCGAGCTGATCGAAGCCAACGCGCGCGAGCTCGCCGAAATCGAATCGCTCGACAACGGCAAGCCGGTGACGGTCGCGCAAGGGCTCGACGTCGCGATGGCCGCGCAGTGCTTTCGCTACATGGCCGGCTGGGCGACGAAGATCGAAGGCAGCGTGATCGACGCCGGCGTGCCGTACCTGCCGGACAGCGAGATCTTCGCCTATACGCGCAAGGAACCCGTCGGCGTGGTCGGCGCGATCATTCCGTGGAATTTCCCGCTGCTGATGGCCGCATGGAAAATCGCACCGGCGCTCGCGACCGGCTGCACCGTCGTGCTGAAGCCTGCCGAAGACACGCCGCTGAGCGCGTTGCGGCTCGGCGAGCTGATCCAGGCGGCCGGGTTCCCGGACGGCGTCGTCAATATCGTCACCGGCTACGGTCATACGGCCGGCGCGGCGCTGTCGCGCGATCCGCGCATCGACAAGATCGCATTTACCGGGTCGACGCTAACGGGCAAGACGATCGGCCACGCGGCGCTCGACAACATGACGCGGATGTCGCTGGAACTCGGCGGCAAGTCGCCGGTGATCGTGCTGCCCGACGTCGATCTCGACAAGGCCGCGCTGGGCGTCGCGAACGCGATCTTCTTCAACCAGGGGCAGGTGTGCACGGCCGGTTCGCGCGCGTATATCCATTCGAAAGTGTTCGACGGCGTGATCGAGCGCGTCGCGAAGATCGCGGCGAGCCTGAAGATCGGCCCGGGGATGGATCCGTCGACGCAGATCGGGCCGCTCGTGTCGGCGAAGCAGCGCGAGCGCGTGTGCGGGTACATCGACTCGGGGTTCGGCGAGGGCGCGCGCGCCGCCGCCGGCGGCCGCGCGATCGAGGGCCCCGGCTTCTTCGTCGAACCGACGGTGCTGGTCGATACGACGCAGGCGATGCGCGTGGTGCGCGAGGAGATCTTCGGGCCGGTGCTCGTCGCGATGCCGTTCGACGATCTCGATACGGCCGTGCGGCTCGCGAACGATACGCCGTATGGCCTCGGCGCGAGCATCTGGTCGAACGATCTTGCGGCGATTCACAAGCTGGTGCAGCGGATTGCGGCGGGCACCGTGTGGGTCAACTGCCACTCGCTGCTCGACAACGCATTGCCGTTCGGCGGAATGAAGCAGTCGGGCTTCGGCCGCGAACTCGGCCGCGCGGTGATCGACCAGTACATGGAAAGCAAGTCGGTGATGATGAACTACGCGTGAGCGTCGCGGCGAGTGCGTGCGTTGCCGGCGTACCGGAAACGCACGCGCTTGCCGTCACGCGCGGATCAGCACCACCCCGACGATGAGGCACGCCGCGCCGGCAATGCGGATCGCGCTCGCCGAATGCTGCTGGATGCCGAGCACGCCGAAGTGGTCGAATACGAGCGCGCCGGTCATCTGCCCGACGACGATCAGCGCGAGCGTCGTCGCAGCGCCCAATCGCGGCACCATCAGGATCGCGATGCCGACGAATACCGCGCCGAAGAATCCACCCGTCCAGCTGAACCACGACCCCGCGCCGGAGAACGTGCCGCTCACGCGCGGGTGAGGCGACAAGAGCGCGACCGCCAGCATCGCGGCCAGGCCGACGACGTAGCTGACCGACCCGGCCCACCACGGCGAACCGAGCTGCGAGCGCAGGTTCGCGTTGAGCACCTGCTGCAATGCAACGCTGATGCCGGCCGCCACGACCAGCAGATACGACAGGAAGGTAGCCACGAGGACGAACGCTCCGAAAGGATGGCCGCGCCGGCGATGCCGGCACGGAAGGCTTTCATTCTGCGGAGCGCGCCGGTATAACGCAAATATCGAATCCGGCGCTCATCCATCTCGTTTCGGCATGCCATCACTCCGGCAAATCCAGTATTTCCTGACCGTGGCGGACATCGGCGGCTTCACGCCGGCCGCGGGTGCGCTCCATGTCGCGCAGTCGGCGCTCAGCCGGCAGATCGGTCAGCTCGAGGACGAACTCGGGTTCCCGCTGTTCGACCGCGAGCCGAGGGGCGTGCGGCTCACGCCGGCCGGTGCGATCTACCGCGAACGCGTGGCGTCGATCCCGGCCGCGCTGACGGCGGCTGCCGACGAAGGTGCACGGTTGTCGCGCGGGGAAGCCGGCGTGCTGCGGCTTCTGCATTCCAGTACCGTTCCCGTCGGCAGCCTGATGCCGGATCTGGACCGCTTCATGCGCGATTGTCCGGGCGCGCGGGTCGATCTCGACCGCGCGTCGTCCGAGGATCAGGTAACCGAAATTGCGAACGGCCATGCCGATATCGGGATCGTTCGGCTGCCGGTGCTGCGGCGCGATGCACGCGTGCGTTTCGTTGAACTGGCCGCCGAGCGCTTGTGCGCGGCGGTGCCGGCCGATCATCCGCTCGCGGGCCGCAAGCGCATCGCGATAGCGCGGCTGCGGCATGAGCCGTTCGTATCGGCCGTGTCTCGGGAGCGGGGCGGCCTCGCGCGCGTCGTGATCGATCTGTGCCTGAAGCGAGGCTTCGTGCCGGCGGCCGCGCGGATCGTGTCGCCGAAGACGTCGATGCTGAATCTCGTCGCGGCCGGGTGGGGTGTGGCGATCGTGCCGGCGCGGATGGCGAGCGTCGGGATCGACGGCGTCGCGTTCGTGCCGATTTCCGACGAGGACGCGCGATCGGTGTGCGCGCTGGTGCTGCCGGTGGAGCCGACGGTGCTGGCGCAGGCGTTCGTGCGGGCGGTGACGGCGGGCTGAACGCGCCGCGTCGCCACCCTGACGGCCAGCGTGTTCGGCCGGACCGACGTCGAGACTCAGACGCCGTATCCCGCGTCGCGCATCAACCGGCGCGCCGCGTCGCCGCGCGGGCCTTCCGCATCGAATCGCGCGCGAAGGTTCGCGTCCGCGTCGCGCGTCACGGCGCGGTGCATGGCCGCGATGACGGCGAAAAGGACGACGAAAAGGGCGACGACGAAGCAAGCGACGAGCATCGTATGGCTCCTGGCTGAATAGATCGGAGGCAGACACCGCGACGGCCGGCCGCGTCCGTCGGCATCCGTTCCAATGACGCGCAACATCCAGGCCCGGAGCGGCACGGTATCCGGCGGCGGCGCGCAATCGCCCGGCGATTCCCAGCATAGGGCCGCCCCGCGGTATTCGGCGACGTGTCGGAAATCCGTCAGCAAGGCCGTGGCGGAATCGAAAGGCGCGCGCCGCATCCGGGCAATCCCGTGGCGCGCCAGAAAAACCCCAAACCCCCATCCGTCAAGCCTCTCGCCGAACCTAGTGGTTTCCACTCATAGTCGCAAACAGGCAAGAACAGGTCGCCGCCGGTCTTCTCGGTGCGAATATGGCTCGTTACTTTTACTCCCACGATGCAGGCCGGCGCACACTCCGCGCACCGGCTGCCGCGAGATCAACCGGGAGGAATCGAACCATGAAGTCGACGAAGATCGCCGCGCTAGCCGCGGCCGTGCTGGCGACCGGCGCGTTCACGCACGCGGCGCTTGCCGAGACGGAGGCCGCGACCTGCCGCACCGTGCGTTTCGCGGATATCGGCTGGACCGACATCACGTCGACCACGGCGCTCGCGTCGACCGTGTTCGAGGCGCTCGGCTACAAGCCGACCACGACGATCGCGTCGGTGCCGATCTCGTTCGCCGGTCTCAAGAGCAAACAGCTCGACGTGTCGCTCGGCTACTGGTGGCCCGTGCAGCAGAAGCAGTTGCAGCCGTTCCTCGACAGCAAGTCGATCAACGTCGTCGAGCCGCCGAACCTGTCCGGCGCGAAGGCGACGCTCGCGGTGCCGAGCTACGAATACCAGGCCGGCCTGAAGACCTTCGACGACATCGCGAAACACCGCGCGGAACTCGACGGCAAGATCTACGGGATCGAGCCGGGCAGCAGCGCGAACGCGACGATCCAGAAGATGATCGACACGAACCAGTACGGGCTCGGTGGCTTCAAGCTCGTCGAATCGAGCGAGGCCGGGATGCTGGTGACGGTCGAGCGCGCGATCCGCGAGAAGAAGTGGGTCGTGTTCCTCGGCTGGGAGCCGCATCCGATGAACATCCAGCTCAGCATGAACTACCTGTCCGGCGGCGACGCGGCGTTCGGGCCGAACTACGGCGAAGCGCGCGTGTACACGCTGACCGCGCCCGACTTCATCGCGCGCTGCCCGAACGCGGGCAAGCTCGTGACGAACCTGCGCTTCTCGACCCAGCTCGAGAACCAGCTGATGCAGTCGGTGATGAACAAGACCAAGCCGGCCGAGGCCGCGAAGGCGTACCTGAAGAAGAATCCGCAGGTGCTCGATCCCTGGCTCGCAGGCGTCAAGACGTTCGACGGCAAGGACGGCCTGCCTGCCGTGAAGGCGTATCTCGGCCTGTAACGGCCTGCGCCCACGCGCTCCCCGCAATGCGACACAACCCGAATCAAGCGAGGCATCCAGCATGAACCACGAAGTCATCATCACCTGCGCCGTCACGGGCGCGGGCGATACGGTCGGCAAGCATCCGGCGATTCCGGTCACGCCGAAGGAGATCGCGGCCGCCGCGATCGAAGCCGCGAAGGCCGGCGCGACGGTCGCCCACTGCCACGTGCGCGATCCGCAGACGGGGCGCGGCAGCCGCGACCCGAACCTGTATCGCGAAGTGGTCGACCGCATCCGCTCGGCCGACGTCGACGTGATCATCAACCTGACGGCCGGCATGGGTGGCGATCTCGAGATCGGCCCCGGCGAGGATCCGATGCGCTTCGGCAAGGGGACCGACCTGGTCGGCGGTCTCACGCGCCTCGTACACGTCGAGGAGCTGCTGCCGGAAATCTGCACGCTCGACTGCGGCACGCTGAATTTCGGCGACGGCGATTACATCTACGTGTCGACACCCGCGCAGTTGCGCGCCGGCGCGAAGCGCATCCAGGAACTCGGCGTGAAGCCGGAACTGGAGATCTTCGATACAGGCCATCTGTGGTTCGCGAAGCAGTTGCTGAAGGAAGGGCTGCTCGACGATCCGCCGCTGTTCCAGCTGTGCCTGGGCATTCCGTGGGGCGCACCGGCCGATACGGGCACGATGAAGGCAATGGTCGACAACCTGCCGCCGGGTGCGCACTGGGCCGGCTTCGGGATCGGCCGCATGCAGATGCCGATGGTCGCGCAGGCGATGCTGCTCGGCGGTCACGTACGCGTGGGCCTCGAAGACAACATCTGGCTCGATCGCGGTGTGCATGCGACCAACGGCACGCTCGTCGAGCGCGCTCGCGAGATCGTCGAGCGCCTCGGCGGCCGCGTGCTGACGCCGGCCGAAGGCCGCCGCAAGCTCGGCCTGCCGGCGCGCGGCGAACGTGCGCTGGAGCGTCGCGCGATCGCCGAATTCGCGTGAGCTTTTTCACTGACTGACATTGCATGGCGGTATGCGTCGACGCGCGGCCGCCCACCGATTTCCCCTGAATTGAAGGATGTATCGACATGGCAGTGAAGACCGACATCAAGACGTTTGCCGCCATCGGCACCGGCGTGATCGGCAGCGGATGGATTTCCCGCGCGCTCGCGCACGGTCTCGACGTGGTCGTGTGGGACCCGGCGCCGGGCGCCGAAGCGCGGCTGCGCGCGAACGTCGCGAATGCGTGGCCCGCGCTCGAACGCGTCGGCCTCGCACCGGGCGCCGATCCCGCGCGGCTGCGGTTCGTGTCGACGATCGAGGAATGCGTCGCCGATGCCGATTTCATCCAGGAAAGCGCGCCCGAGCGCGAGGCGCTGAAGCTCGAGCTGCACGAGCAGATCAGCCGTGCGGCGAAGCCCGATGCGATCATCGCGTCGTCGACGTCGGGGCTGCTGCCGACCGATTTCTACGCGCGGGCGACGCATCCGGAGCGCTGCGTGGTCGGCCATCCGTTCAACCCCGTCTACCTGCTGCCGCTCGTCGAGGTGCTCGGCGGTGCGCGCACGTCGCCGGAAGCGGTCGAAGGCGCGATGGAGGTCTATCGCAAGCTCGGCATGCGGCCGCTGCACGTGCGCAAGGAAGTGCCGGGCTTCATCGCGGATCGTCTGCTGGAAGCGTTGTGGCGGGAGGCGCTGCATCTCGTCAACGAAGGCGTCGCGACGACCGGCGAGATCGACGACGCGATCCGCTTCGGCGCGGGTATCCGCTGGTCGTTCATGGGCACGTTCCTGACCTACACGTTGGCCGGCGGCGATGCGGGCATGCGACACTTCATGCAGCAATTCGGCCCCGCGCTCGAACTGCCGTGGACGAAACTGGTCGCGCCGACGTTGACCGATGCGCTGATCGACAGCGTCGTCGAAGGCACGACCGAACAGCAGGGCACGCGCAGCATCAAGGAACTCGAGCGCTATCGCGACGAGTGCATCACCGAGGTGCTGAAATCGATCGCCGCGGTGAAGGCGCGGCACGGGATGCGATTCGAGGAATAAAGGACAGGCGATGACGGGCGATACCCCGCTGACGATTCACCGCGACGTGGTGCGGCCCGAATGGGTCGACTACAACGGCCACCTGCGCGATGCGTTCTACCTGCTGATCTTCAGCTTCGCGACCGATGCGTTGCTGGATCGCATCGGCCTCGACGACGCCGCGCGTCGCGAGCGGGGGCGCTCGGTCTACACGCTCGAAGCGCACGTGAACTACCTGCGCGAGATCAAGGAAGGCACGGCCGTGCGCGTCGATGCGCGCGTGCTCGCGCACGACGCGAAGCGGCTGCACCTGTATCTCGAACTGTTCGCCGACGGGCATGACGACGCGGTATCGGCGAGCGAGCAGATGCTGCTGCACGTCGATACGCGCGACGGCGCGAAATCGGCGCCGTTCGACGACGACGTGGCCGCGCGCGTGGCCGAACTGCACGCATTGCAGCGCGATTGCGCGGCGCCTGCGTATGCGGGCCGCGTGATCGGGCTGCCGCCGCGCCGCTAGCGGCGCGCTTCGCCTTCCGATCCTCACTCTCGACCGCGGAGCGCACACGATGCTCGAACCGGAAATCGCGGCGTTCGTCGCGGCCGTCGACGCGTGGTATCCGGCCGATGCGGCGGCGCGCCCGCCCGACGAACAGCGCCGCCTCTACGACCGCTTCGCGGCCGAATGGACGCCGGCCGCGCTGCCGGCCGGCATCGTGCAGCACGACGCCGCGTGGCGTGCGCCGGACGGCCGCACGATCGCGCTGCGGCGCTATATGTCGGCGCACGGCGCGCCGCGCGGCACGGTGCTGTTTTTTCACGGCGGCGGTTTCGTCGTCGGCTCGCTCGACAGTCATGCGCTGATCACCGCGCAACTGGCCGCCGATACGGGCCTCGACGTGATCGCAGTCGACTACCGGCTGGCGCCCGAACACCGCGCGCCGGCCGCACTCGAAGATTGCGTGGCGGTGACGCGCGCCGCGCGCGATGCACGCTGGCCGTTCGGGCCGTGCGCGCACCCGTTGACCCTCGCGGGCGACAGCGCGGGCGGGATGCTCGCGGCGGCGGTGGCGACCGCGCTGCGCGATGCGGGCGAACGTAACGTGGACGGCATCGCGCTCGTTTATCCGATGCTCGGTTTCGAGCCGCAATCGCCCGCGCGCGAAACGGAAGCGCACGCGCCGATGCTGACGCTCGACGACGTGCATCGTTATCGCGCGCTGTACTGGGGCAGTGACTTGTCCGACGCGCTGCGGAGCGGCAACCCGCTGCTGCGCGCGTCGGTGCCGCTCGAGGCAGTGCGTTTCGACGGCCTGCCGCCGGTGCTCGCGATCGGCGCGGAGCACGATCCGCTGCGCGACGATGCGCGCGTGTACGTCGAACGGATTCGTGCGGCCGGCGGGGTCGCGCGCCACTGGATGGGAGAAGGGCTGGTGCACGGCTGCTGGCGCGCGCTCGGGACGAGCCCGCAGGCCGCACGGATGCACCGGATGGTCGGCGGGTTCTTGCTCGCACCACACGCGTAGCGGGCGTTTTCCGGGAGGCAACGATGCAGGCAGCGGCGCAACACCGTATCGAGGACTGGCGGACGTTTTCGGCCGACGCGGCCATCGCGGCGGCGACGATCGGCGATGACGCGGTGGATATCGAGTGGAGCGACGCACGACGATCGCCGTTCCATTTCGACTGGCTGCGCGACAACTGCGCGTGTGCCGCGTGCGTGCATGCGATCACGCGCGAACAGGTGTTCGAGATCGCCGATGCGCGCGAGGATTTGTCTGCGCTCACCGTGCATGTCGAAACCGACGGTGCGCTGCATGTGGAATGGAACGACGGGCATCGCAGTGCGTGGTCGCCCGGCTGGTTGCGTGCGCATGCATACGACGATGCGTCGCGCGCGGAGCGCCTGGCCGCGCACGGGCGCCACGTATGGACCGGCGACGATGCGACGGCGATCGGCGTGTTCGCGTGGCGCGACGTGATGGAGGACGACCGCGCGCTGCTGGCATGGCTCGGCGCTTTGCAGCGCACGGGGCTGACGCTCGTCGAGGGCGTGCCGGCCGAGCGCGGCCGCGTCGACGGGATCGCGCGCCGCATCGGCCTGATCCGCGAAAGCAATTTCGGTGTGCTGTTCGACGTCGAATCGAAGCCGCGCCCGGACAGCAATGCGTATACGTCGCTGAATCTTCCGCCGCACACCGACCTGCCGACACGCGAATTGCAGCCCGGCGTGCAGTTCCTGCACTGCCTCGCGAACGACGCGACGGGCGGCGACAGCATCTTCCTCGACGGCTTCGCGCTAGCGGACGCACTGCGGCGCGAACATCCGGACGATTTCGAACGACTCGCGTCGACGCCGTTCGAGTTCTGGAACAAGAGCGCGAACAGCGACTACCGCTGTTCGGCGCCGGTGATCGGGCTCGATGCGCGCGGCAACGTCACGGAAGTGCGCGTCGCGAACTTCCTGCGCGGGCCGCTCGATGCGCCGGCCGGCTCGGTTGCAGCGGTCTATCGCGCGTACCGGCGATTCCTCGCGCTTGCGCGCGAGCCGCGTTTTCGCGTGCAGCGCCGGCTGCGGGCGGGCGACATGTGGGCGTTCGACAACCGGCGCGTGCTGCATGCGCGCACCGAGTTCGACCCGTCGACGGGCCGCCGGCACTTGCAGGGCTGTTACGTCGATCGCGACGAACTGCTGTCGCGGTGGCGCGTGCTGTCGCGGTCGGCGCCGGCAGGGGCCGTGGCGCGCTGACCGGCGCACACGACGCATTCACGCACACCTTGCCGGGAAAAAGCACCCGGACGCCACGCGTCCGGGCAAAGCCACCCGCTGCCGGGCGGCGGAGGTATGCGTTTCACAAAAAAGACGAGCCCCGCGAAGGGGGCTCGTCCGGACTGCGTCACTTCATCGCGCGATGCGCGGCGCCCGCCGAGGGCGCGTCGGCTTACTGGCCGAAGAAGATCGAATCGCGTGCGTTCGACGATGCGGCCGGCGCGCCCGAATGGACGAGCGGCGCCGGTTGTGCGCCGTAGCCGCTGGTGTCGGCACCATGAACACGCGCTTCGGCGCTCTGGATATCGTTCGGGTAGTACGGGCTCGACACGCCCGGCTTGTAGCCGGCTTGTTCGAGCTGGACCAGTTCGTTGCGCACTTGAGCGCGCGTCACGGTGCTTTGCGCGAATGCGCCGAACGAAGCGGACAGGGCGGCAGCGGCAACGACTGCGGAAACGAGCGATTTCATGGTGACCTCCGGTGTTTTATTGAGTTCGCTCTCGACACCATGTCTTGAGCGATTGATCAAATCTTAGTCACCGGCGTGTTCAGGGTAAACGCTGATTTTGACGATAAATTGTTTCCTGACTGGTAACAGTGCGGCGCCGTTTCAGTCTTTCAACGGGCTTTCTTTTCGGTTGGTGTAATAAGTATGAAGAATATCGCGCACGCCGGCACGCGGTTCAGCGCGCTTCGGCTGTCGTGTCGAGCGGCCGGCCCGGCGCGCGTCCGGCGGGCGCGCCGGAGCTGAGGAAGCGCACGCCCGTGGCGGCTTCCGATGCCTCCCACAGCAATGCCGCCGACGCCACGCTGCGCGCCGCGCGCGGCACGCTTGCCGGTGCCGGCAGCCCGCGCGATTCGAACCAGTCGGACGGACCGATGTATGCGCCGCCGGCCAGATCGGGCGACGTCGCCGCATGAATCGCAGGCAGTGCGCCCTGGTCGGCCGGTTGCGCGAGATAGCGGTTCGCGGCACGCATCAGCGCGGCGCGGGCCGGCGAGCGGTCCATCGCGGGGCCGGCGAACTGCAGGTTGGTCGCCGCGTAGCCGGGGTGTGCGGCGACGCTGATGCCGGCGAACGCCGCGCGTTCGAAGCGGCGCTGCAACTCGAGTGCGAACACGAGGTTCGCGAGCTTGCTGTCGCAATAGGCGAGATAACGGTTGTAGCGATGCGCGGCGCGCAGATCGTCGACACGAATCCGGCCGCCGCGGTTGAAGCCGCTCGACATCGTGACGACGCGCGCCCGGCGTGCGGCGCGCAGCGCCGGCAGCAGATGGCCCGTCAGCGCGAAATGGCCGAGATGGTTGGTGCCGAACTGCATCTCGAAGCCATCGCGCGTGTGTCGCAGCGGCAGGAACATCACGCCGGCGTTGTTGCAGAGGATGTCGACGCGGCCGTGGCGTTCGCCGACGTCGGCCGCGAAGCGCGCGATCGACGCGAGATCGGCGAGGTCGAGCGGATCGACTTCGACGCGTGCATGAGGATGAAGCCGGCGGATCGCGTCGGCGGCCTGCGCGCCGCGGGCGGCGTCGCGGCAGCCCATCACGACCGTCGCGCCTTTCGCGGCCAGCGTTTCCGCGAGCTGCCAGCCGATACCGCTGTTGGCGCCGGTCACGACCGCGACCTTCCCGCCTTGCGCCGGGACGTGGCGCGCACTCCATGCATGCATGTCTGCCTCCATCGGCGCGGCCGATCGGCCGCGGCGCGTAATCGTTACATTGAGTGGTGTAACGATAGTGCGGGCGGACGTAGCAGACAAGCGGAGGAATTAGACCGGCGCTTCTAGGGCTGGCGTACGGCGTGGCGCCGCCGGCCCGGCGCACGGCCGGCGGGTTTTACCTGCTGCCGGCCAGCGCGAGCACTTCGGCGGCGGAGATCATGGCGGCGGCGTTCGCGGGAGCGGGGCGTTCGGCCGGGCGGAATACTTCGTCGCCGCGGTGGATGACCTGGCGCGACAGCGCACAGGTACCGGTGCGCTGCGCGAAGCGGCGTCGCCAGCGCTGTTCACCGTAGTGGCAGCGGCCGGGTTCGACCCAGCGGACGACGAGCAGCGTATCGGAACGTTCGAGGATTTCGACGTGGACGTCGGCGGGATCGAGCGCAGGCAGGGATTTGGAGGCCTTCATTTTGCCGTTTCCTAAAGCTCGTGCGGGTTCGGCCGTGGCAGTGGATGTCACTACCCGATGGCGAATCCGTAGCGGTTTCCATGAGTGGTGCGCTAAATGTAAGCGTCTGTGACCGGAAAAAACATCCTGTCTGGCTCAAATTACCTTTTGCCGATTTAGAAACAATCCACGCTTATTTTCTTGAAAAACCGACGACAAAAGGCCCCGGACGGGAAGTCCGGGGCGAAAATCGGCCCGCGCGCCGTGTCTGCTCGCCCAGTCACGGGGTACATCGCCGGGGACGGAGGTGCCCGCAGAGATCCGGCGCGGGCGGGGAGGCGATGTACCGGAAGCGCGGTCCGGCAACGCCATGATGGCGCGCACAACCCGTTGACACCCTGACGCGAACATGACTTTTTTGTCAGTTTGCCTGTCCACCGCGCCGAACGTTGCGGAAGAAGCGGCTGGAATGCCCGCCGGTATTGGGTTCGAGCGGATCGCGAGGCGACGCCTCGACGCTACTTTCGCGCCGAATTTCGTGCGCCGGACGGATTCTTCGGCCCCGGGTAAATACTGAATCCCAATTTCGTGACAAACGCGCGATCCGTTCCTATGATTGGTTGGACCTTTAGTCCTTTGTGCCAATCGGCCGATGGGCGGCCGGCTTTTTCGGAGAGATGCTCATGAGATTGCAGGGCAAACGCGCGCTGGTGACGGCGGCCGGGCAGGGCATCGGCCGCGCGACCGCGCTGCGCTTCGCGAGCGAGGGCGCCGACGTGCTGGCGACCGACATCAACGAAGCCGCGCTGGTGCGGCTCGAAGCCGACGCCGAGCGCGCGGGCGGCCGGCTGGCCACGCGGCGGCTCGACGTCACCGACGTGCACGACATCGCCGCGCTCGCCGCGGGCGAGCGCGCGTTCGACGTGCTGTTCAACTGCGCGGGCTACGTGCACCACGGCTCGATCCTCGAGTGCGACGAAGACGCGTGGGCGTTTTCGCTGAACCTGAACGTCACGTCGATGTACCGGCTGATCCGCGCGCTGTTGCCCGCGATGCTCGAAGCGGGCGGCGCGTCGATCGTCAACATGGCGTCGGCGGCGTCGAGCGTGAAGGGCGTGCCGAACCGCTTCGTGTACGGCACCACCAAGGCGGCCGTGATCGGGCTGACCAAGGCGGTGGCGGCCGATTTCGTCGAGCGCGGCATCCGCTGCAACGCGATCTGCCCGGGCACGATCGAATCGCCGTCGCTGGCGCAGCGGATCGAGGATCAGGCGCGCACGCGCCACGTGTCCACCGACGAGGTGCGCCAGGCGTTCGTCGCGCGCCAGCCGATCGGCCGCATCGGCACCGCGGACGAGGTCGCCGCGCTCGCGCTGTACTTGGCGTCCGACGAAGCGTCGTTCACCACCGGCACGATTCACCTGATCGACGGCGGCTGGTCGAACTGACCGTGTCGAACTGACCGTGTCGAACTGACCGTGTCGAACTGACCGTATCTGACCGACCGTATCGAACCGGCCGCACCTTCCATTCACTTTCCGTTTCTGTTCATACGACGCTATGAAACTGCTGAGATTTGGCGACAAACACCATGAAAAGCCGGGCCTGCTGGATGCGCAGGGCCACATTCGCGACCTGTCCGGCGTGATCGACGACATCGCCGGCGACGTGCTGACCCCTGCGTCGCTCGCGCGGCTGCGCGACATCCCGCCGTCATCGCTGCCGCTCGTCGAGGGCACGCCGCGGCTCGGCGCGTGCGTCGGCCGCGTCGGCAAGTTCATCTGCATCGGGCTCAACTACTCGGATCACGCGGCCGAATCGGGGATGGAGGTACCGAAGGAGCCCGTCGTGTTCGGCAAGTGGACGAGCGCGATCTCGGGCCCGAACGACGACGTCGAGATCCCGCGCGGCTCGGAGAAGACCGACTGGGAAGTCGAGCTCGGCGTGGTGATCGGCCAGGGCGGCCGCTATATCGACGAAGCCGATGCGCTGTCGCACGTCGCGGGTTATTGCGTCGTGAACGACGTGTCGGAGCGCGAATACCAGCTCGAGCGCGGCGGCACGTGGGACAAGGGCAAGGGCAACGACACGTTCGGCCCGCTGGGCCCGTGGCTCGTGACGGCCGACGAAGTGCCCGATCCGCACGCGCTGCGGCTGTGGCTGGAGGTGGACGGCCACCGCTACCAGAACGGCACGACCGCGACGATGGTGTTCCGCGTGCCGCACCTGATCAGCTACCTGAGCCGCTTCATGAGCCTGCAGCCGGGCGACGTGATCTCGACCGGCACGCCGCCGGGCGTCGGCCTCGGGCAGAAGCCGCCCGTCTATCTGCGCGCCGGACAGGTGATCACGCTCGGCATCGACGGCCTCGGCGAGCAACGCCAGCGCACCGTGCAGGCCTGATTTCCTTCAACGGACGGTTCGTCATGCCTATCATTCGATCGATGCGCGTCCTCGACGTGCGCTTTCCGACCTCGCGCCAGCTCGACGGCTCCGACGCGATGAATCCGGACCCCGATTATTCGGCGGCCTACGTCGTGCTCGAAACCGACCGCGACGGCCTCGAAGGTCACGGGCTCACGTTCACCATCGGGCGCGGCAACGAAATCTGCTGCGCGGCGATCGATGCGATGCGCCACCTCGTCGTCGGCCTCGACCTCGACTGGATCCGCGAGGACATGGGCCGGTTCTGGCGGCACGTCACGTCGGACAGCCAGTTGCGCTGGATCGGCCCCGACAAGGGGGCGATCCACCTGGCGACGGGCGCCGTCGTCAATGCGGTGTGGGATTTGTGGGCGAAGGCCGTCGGCAAGCCGCTATGGCGGCTTGTCGCCGACATGAGCCCGGAGGAACTGGTGCGGGCGATCGACTTCCGCTACCTGACCGACTGCCTGAGCCCGGACGAAGCGCTCGACCTGCTGCGCCGGCAGGCGCCCGGCAAGCCCGCGCGGATCGCCGCGCTGGAGCGCGACGGCTACCCGTGCTACACGACGTCGGCGGGCTGGCTCGGCTACAGCGACGACAAGCTGCGCCGGCTGTGCCGCGAGGCGGTGGAAGAAGGGTTCGAGTACGTGAAACTGAAAGTCGGCGCGAACCTCGAGGACGACATCCGCCGCGTGACGATCGCGCGCGAGGTGATCGGCCCCGACCGCAAGCTGATGATCGACGCGAACCAGGTGTGGGAAGTCGACGAGGCGATCGACTGGGTGCGCGAGCTCGCATTCGCGCGGCCGTGGTTCATCGAGGAGCCGACGAGCCCCGACGACGTCGAAGGGCATCGCAAGATCCGCAAGGCGATTGCGCCGGTGCAGGTCGCGACCGGCGAGATGTGCCAGAACCGCGTGCTGTTCAAGCAGTTCATCGCGCGCGGCGCGATCGACGTCGTGCAGATCGACGCGTGCCGGCTCGGCGGCGTGAACGAGATTCTCGCGGTGATGCTGATGGCCGCGAAGTACGGGCTGCCGGTGTGCCCGCACGCGGGCGGCGTCGGGCTGTGCGAATACGTGCAGCACCTGTCGATGATCGACTATGTGTGTATTTCCGGTACGAAGGAAGGGCGCGTGACCGAGTACGTCGATCACCTGCACGAGCATTTCGTCGAACCGTGCGTGGTGCGCGGCGCGGCGTACATGCCGCCGACGGCGCCCGGCTTCTCGATCGAGATGAAGCCCGAATCGCTGGAGCAGTACCGGTTCCGCGGCTGACGCATGGCAACGCACGACGGCGCACCGCGCGCGTCGTGCGCGGCGACAACATGAACGACGGAGACGCGAAGTGGATTTGAATCTGCAAGACAAGGTCGTGATCGTGACCGGCGGCGCGTCGGGCATCGGCGCCGCGATCTCGATGCGGCTGGCCGACGAAGGTGCGATCCCGGTGGTATTCGCGCGGCACGCGCCCGACGATGCGTTCTGGCGCGCACTCGAGCAGAAACAGCCGCGCGCCGCGTGCGTGAGCGTCGAGCTGCAGGACGACGCGCAGTGCCGCGACGCCGTTGCGCAGACCATCGCGCGTTTCGGCCGCATCGACGGCCTCGTCAACAACGCGGGCATCAACGACAGCATCGGGCTCGACGCCGGGCGCGACGCGTTCGTCGCGTCGCTCGAGCGCAACCTGATCCACTACTACGTGATGGCGCACTACTGCGTGCCGCACCTGAGGGCGGCGCGCGGCGCGATCGTCAACATCTCGTCGAAGACGGCCGTGACCGGGCAGGGCAACACGAGCGGCTATTGCGCGTCGAAAGGTGGGCAGCTCGCGCTGACGCGCGAATGGGCCGTCGCGTTGCGTGACGACGGCGTGCGCGTGAACGCGGTGATCCCCGCCGAAGTGATGACGCCGCTGTACCGGAACTGGCTGGCGGGTTTCGACGATCCGGACGCGAAGCTCGCCGGCATCGCGGGCAAGGTGCCGCTCGGCCGGCGCTTCACGACGGCCGACGAGATCGCCGACACGGTCGTATTCCTGCTGTCGGATCGCGCGTCGCACACGACGGGCCAGTGGCTGTTCGTCGACGGCGGCTATACGCATCTCGATCGCGCGATCAGCTGAGGGCCGCGATTCATGCAACCCGACTCGAACCCGAACGCCGCGCCGCCGCTGATCGCGCTGACCGGCATCGGCAAGCGCTTTCCGGGCGTGCAGGCGCTCGACGATTGCCGTTTCGACCTGCGCGCGGGCGAAGTGCATGCGCTGATGGGCGAGAACGGCGCCGGCAAGTCGACGCTGATGAAGATTCTCGCGGGCGTGTATCAGCGCGATGCCGGCGAAATCCGGATGGACGGCCGCCCGGTGGAGATCGCCGATCCGCGTGCCGCGCAGGCGCTCGGCATCGGCATCATCCATCAGGAACTGAACCTGATGAACCACCTGAGCGTCGCGCAGAACATCTTCATCGGCCGCGAGCCGCGCGGGCGCTTCGGCGTGTTCGTCGACGAAGACCGGCTGAACCGCGACGCGGCCGCGATTTTCCAGCGGATGCGGCTCGATCTCGATCCGCGCACGCCCGTGGGCAGGCTGACGGTCGCGAAGCAGCAGATGGTCGAGATCGCGAAGGCGCTGTCGTTCGACTCGCGCGCGCTGATCATGGACGAGCCGACCGCCGCGCTGAACAACGCGGAGATCGCCGAACTGTTCCGCATCATTCGCGACCTGCGCGCGAACGGGGTCGGCATCGTCTACATCTCGCACAAGATGGACGAGCTGCGCCAGATCGCCGATCGCGTGACCGTGATGCGCGACGGCAAGTACGTCGCGACCGTGCCGATGGCGCAGACGTCGATGGAGTCGATCATTTCGATGATGGTCGGCCGCCAGCTCGATACGGACACCCGCACGCCGCCCGATACGTCCGCGAACGATATCGCGCTCGAAGTGCGCGGGCTGTCGCGCGGCCGCGCGATCCGCGACGTCGGCTTCACGCTGCGGCGCGGCGAGATCCTCGGCTTCGCCGGGCTGATGGGCGCGGGCCGCACCGAGGTCGCGCGCGCGGTGTTCGGCGCGGACCCGGTCGATGCCGGCGAGATCCGCGTGCACGGCAGGACCGTGACGATCCGCACGCCCGCCGACGCGGTGAAGGCCGGCATCGGCTATCTGTCCGAGGATCGCAAGCACTTCGGGCTCGCGGTCGGGATGGACGTGCAGAACAACATCGCGCTGTCGAGCATGCGCCGCTTCGTGCGCCGCGGCATGTTCCTCGATGCGCGCGGGATGCGCGAGGCCGCGCAGTCGTACGTGCGGCAGCTCGCGATCCGCACGCCGTCGGTCGCGCAGCCCGCGCGGCTGCTGTCGGGCGGCAACCAGCAGAAGATCGTGATCGCGAAGTGGCTGCTGCGCGACTGCGACATCCTGTTCTTCGACGAGCCGACGCGCGGCATCGACGTCGGCGCGAAAAGCGAGATCTACAAGCTGCTCGATGCGCTCGCCGCCGACGGCAAGGCGATCGTGATGATCTCGTCGGAGCTGCCCGAGGTGCTGCGCATGAGCCACCGGATTCTCGTGATGTGCGAAGGCCGCGTGACCGGCGAATTGCGCGCGGCCGACGCCACGCAGGAAAGGATCATGCAGCTCGCGACGCAGCGCGAGTCGACCGTGTTGCCCTGATTGCCTCGATTGTCCCGATTCAGACGCCTACCCGATCATGTCCAACGATACGCACCCCGTTCCGCCCCTTGCCACCGGCGACACGCCGGCCGCCGCATCGCGCCTGAAATCGCGCTTCTTCAATCCGGCCGCGCGGCAGAAGCTGCTCGCGTTCGCGAGCCTCGTGCTGCTGATCGTGTTCTTCAGCTTCGCGTCGTCGAACTTCCTCGAAGTCGACAATCTCGTGTCGATCCTGCAGGCGACCGCCGTAAACGGCGTGCTGGCCGTCGCCTGTACGTACGTGATCATCACGTCCGGCATCGACCTGTCGGTCGGCACGCTGATGACGTTCTGCGCGGTGATGGCCGGCGTCGTGCTGACGAAATGGGGGATGCCGCTGCCGCTCGGGATCCTGGCCGCATTGTGCTTCGGCGCGCTGTCGGGCTGCGTATCGGGCTTCGTGATCGCGAAGATGAAGGTGCCGCCGTTCATCGCGACGCTCGGCATGATGATGCTGCTCAAGGGGCTGTCGCTCGTGATCTCGGGCACGCGGCCGATCTACTTCAACGACACGCCGGGCTTCACGTCGATCGCGCAGGATTCGCTGATCGGCAACCTGATCCCCGCGCTGCCGATCCCGAACGCGGTGCTGATCCTGTTCCTCGTCGCGATCGGCGCGTCGATCGTGCTGAACCGCACCATCTTCGGCCGCTACACGTTCGCGCTCGGCAGCAACGAGGAGGCGCTGCGGCTATCCGGCGTGAACGTCGACGCGTGGAAGATCGCCGTCTACACGTTCAGCGGCGCGGTGTGCGGGATCGCCGGCCTGCTGATCGCGTCGCGGCTGAACTCCGCGCAGCCGGCGCTCGGGCAGGGCTACGAGCTCGATGCGATCGCGGCCGTCGTGATCGGCGGCACGTCGCTGTCCGGCGGCGCGGGCAGCATCGTCGGCACCATCATCGGCGCGTTCATCATGAGCGTGCTGACCAACGGCCTGCGCATCATGTCGGTCGCGCAGGAATGGCAGACGGTCGTGACGGGCGTGATCATCATCCTCGCCGTCTATGTGGACATCCTGCGCCGGCGCCGCCGCTGACGCGCCGACACGCATGGGCTTCACCGCCGGCCGGGCCGGCATTTCAGTCGATACCAACCAAGGAGACGCGAAGTGATCAGGAGCAAGGTGTTGAACGCGATCGTCGGGCTGACGTTCGCCGTCGGCGTCACGGCCGGCGCGCAGGCGCAGGAAACCTATATCCCGCTGATCTCGAAGGGCTTCCAGCATCAGTTCTGGCAGGCCGTGAAATCGGGCGCGACGCAGGCCGCGAAGGACTACAAGGTGAAGGTGACGTTCGAAGGGCCCGAAACCGAGGCGATGGTCGACAAGCAGATCGACATGCTGTCCGCCGCGATCGCGAAGAAGCCGGCCGCGCTCGGCTTCGCGGCGCTCGACAGCAAGGCCGCGCTGCCGCTGCTGAAGAAGGCGCAGGCCGAGAAGATTCCGGTGATCGCGTTCGACTCGGGGGTGGACAGCGACATTCCGGTGACGACGGCCGCGACCAACAACAAGGCGGCCGCTGCGCTCGCCGCCGACAAGCTTGCCGCGCTGATCGGCGACGAAGGGCAGGTGGCCGTGGTCGCGCACGACCAGACGAGCCGCACCGGCATCGACCGCCGCGACGGCTTCCTCGAACGAATGAAGTCGGCGCACCCGAAGGTGCAGGTCGTGACCGTGCAGTACGGCGAAGGCGATCAACTGAAATCGACCGAAGTGACGAAGTCGATCCTGCAGGCGTATCCCAAGCTCAAGGGGCTGTTCGGCACCAACGAAGGCTCGGCGATCGGCGTGGTCAACGGCGTGCGCGAGATGAAGCGCAAGGTCGTGATCGTCGGCTACGATTCCGGCAAGCAGCAGAAGGATGCGATCCGCAGCGGGCTGATGGCCGGCGCGATCACGCAGAACCCGATCGGGATCGGCTACAAGACGGTCGAGGCGGCCGTGAAGGCGATCAAGGGCGAGAAGCTGCCGAAGGTCATCGATACCGGCTTCTACTGGTACGACAAGACCAATATCGACGATCCGAAGATCGCGGCGGTGTTGTACGACTGAACGTGGCGGAATGGCGGGGCGGCGATGCGGGCCGCCGCCGCGACGATCGAACACGAGGGCATCATGGGCGCAGTGCGTATCGATTCGCATCAGCACTTCTGGCGTTATCGCGCGGCCGACTATCCATGGATCGGACCGGACATGGGCGTGCTCGCACGCGACTACCTGCCCGATGCGCTGTGGCCGCAGATGCATGCGCAGGCGCTCGGCGCATCGATCGCGGTGCAGGCGCGCGCCGGCCGCGACGAGACGGCGTTCCTGCTCGATCTGGCGCGCGACGATGCGCGCATCGCGGCGGTGGTCGGCTGGGAGGATCTCGGTGCGCCGGCGCTGGCCGACCGTGTCGCCGAGTGGCGCAGCCCGAAGCTGCGCGGTTTTCGTCATCAGGTGCAGGACGAAGCCGACGTCGGCGCGTTCGTCGCCGATCCCGGCTTCAATCGCGGCGTCGCGTGGCTGCAGGCGAACGGCTACGTGTACGACGTGCTCGTATTCGAGCGCCAGTTGCCTGACGTGCGTACGTTTTGCGCGCGGCACGACGCGCACTGGCTCGTGCTCGACCACGTCGGCAAGCCGGCGCTTGCCGAGTTCGAACGCGACGACACGGCGCTCGCACGCTGGCGCGCGTCGCTGCGCGAACTCGGCGCGCTGCCGCACGTCGCGTGCAAGCTGTCGGGGCTCGTGACCGAAGCCGACTGGCGGCGCGGCCTGCGCGGGCCGGACATCCGGCACATCGAGCAGTGCCTCGACGCGGCGCTCGACGCGTTCGGCCCGCAGCGGCTGATGTTCGGATCGGACTGGCCCGTGTGCCTGCTCGCGGCGTCGTACGACGAAGTGGCGTCGCTGGTCGAGCGCTGGGCCGAATCGCGGCTGTCGGCGGCCGAACGCGGCGCGCTGTGGGGCGGCACGGCCGCGCGTTGCTACGCGGTGCCGGGCGACGTGAAGCGCGGCATATAAAATAGGCGCGAACGGTCTGCCGATCCGTCGGGCCGTCCGGAACGAAACCGATTACCAGCGTCAACGTATGTCCATCCAGCCGATTCAGAACCGCCGCCTCTACCAGCAGATCGCCGACAAGCTCAGTGCGATGATCGAGTCCGGCGATTTCCCGCCGGGCAGCTATCTGCCGCCCGAGCGCGAACTCGCCGAACGGTTCGGCGTGTCGCGCACGTCGGTGCGCGAGGCGCTGATCGCGCTCGAAGTGAACGGGCTCGTCAGCGTGCGCGTCGGCGACGGCGTGAAGGTGCGCCATCCCGAAACGGCCGCCGCGCCCGAACCCGCGCCGGCGCCCGATGCGACGGTAACGGTTGCGCCGTTCTCGATCGTCGAGATCGATCCGGAGCTCGGCATCGCGCTCGATCTCGACACGGAAATCCCGCCGTTCGCGCTGCTGCAGGCACGCCGGCTGATCGAGCCGGAAGCGGCGTCGCTGGCCGCGCAGCACGGCTCGGACGCGCAGATCGAAGGCATTCACGAAGCGTTCCTGCGCAATCAGGACGACAACCGCAGCGGCTCGCTCACGCACCCGGGCGACCGGCTGTTCCATATCCGCATAGCGGAAGCGAGCGACAATCCGGCGTATGCGCTGATGATCAAGCAGTTGCTCGCGCACAAGTACGACCCGATGTTCCAGCGGCTGCAGTCGCTGTACATGCCGAACGACATGCCGCACCGGTCGGAGCGCGAGCATCGCGCGATCCTCGACGCGATCCGCGCGCGCGACCCCGACGCCGCGCGCCGCGCGATGGCCGAGCATCTCGACGAAGTGATCCGCATCTTCGGCCGCGCGCTCGATTGAGTGCGCGCGTCGATTCCCTGCAGATTCGGAAGCGGCGGGCGCGATGCGCCCCCTTCCGGCTGGCGACGCGGCCTCCGTTCCGCACGAGGACGCCGGCCGCCCGGACCGAACGAACGCTGCGATGCGAGCGCCACGCGCCGGCCCACCGGCACGCCGCTCGCGCGCCGAATGGAGTGTGACGAATGCGCGTGAACGATTGCCACAATTTCCACGACTTCCGTGAGCTGGCCAGACGGCGGTTGCCGGGACCGATCTTCAATTACATCGACGGCGCGGCCGACGATGAAGCCACGTATCGACGCAACACGAGCGCGTTCGAGCACTGCGATCTGGTGCCGAACGTATTGCGCGGCGTGCGCGATGTCGACCTGTCGGTGACGGTCATGGGGCAGAAGCTCGGCATGCCGGTTTATTGTTCGCCGACGGCGCTGCAACGCCTGTTTCATCATGACGGCGAGCGCGCGGTCGCTGCCGCGGCCGCGAAGTTCGACACGATGTTCGGGGTGTCGTCGCTCGGCACCGTGAGCCTGGAGGAAGCCCGTGCGATCAGCCAGGGCCCGCAGGTGTACCAGTTCTACTTTCACAAGGATCGCGGCCTCAACCGCGAGATGATGAACCGCTCGAGGCAGGCCGGCGTGAACGTGATGATGCTGACGGTGGACAGCATCACCGGCGGCAATCGCGAGCGCGACAAGCGCACCGGCTTCTCGATTCCGTTCCGGCTGACGCTCGCGGGGCTGACCGAGTTCGCGTTGAAGCCGGCCTGGGCGTTCAACTATCTGACCCACGAGCGGTTCCGTTTGCCGCAACTCGACCGGCACGTCGATATGGGCGGCGGCGCGATGTCGATCAGCCGCTACTTCACGGACATGCTCGATCCGTCGATGTCATGGGACGACGTCGCCGCGATGGTGCGGGAGTGGAACGGGCAGTTTTGCCTGAAAGGCGTGATGTCGGTCGACGACGCCCGCAGGGCGGTGGACATCGGCTGCACCGGCATCGTGTTGTCGAACCACGGCGGCCGGCAACTGGACGGTTCGCGCGCCGCGTTCGATCAGCTTGCCGAGATCGTCGACGCGGTGGGCGACCGGATCGACGTGATGATGGACGGCGGCGTGCAGCGGGGTTCGCACGTACTGAAAGCGCTGGCGCTGGGTGCGAAGGCGGTCGGCCTGGGGCGTTACTACCTGTTCCCGCTCGCCGCCGCAGGGCAGCCCGGCGTCGAGCGCGCGTTGCAGCTGATGCGGGCGGAGATCGAACGGGATATGCGGCTGATGGGCTGCGCCGCCGTTTCGCAGCTCGGGCGGGATCAGCTTCGCTTTCGCTGACGGCGGGTGCGACGCCGTTCGGGCGCGCGCGCCGGCCGGTATCGCGCTCAGAAGCGATCCGCGCGATACGGCGCCGGATCGGTGAACGGCGCCTCGCCGGTCATCATCTCGGCCAGCAGCCGGCCGGTGACGGGGCCGAGCGTCAACCCGTGATGGTTGTGCCCGAACGCGAACCACAGCCCGCGATGCGCGGGCGCGGGGCCGATCACCGGGCGCATGTCTGGCGTGCACGGCCGGAAGCCGAGCCACGGCTGCGGGTCGAGCCGCTCGCCGAACCCGAACACCGGCCGCGCGACGCGTTCCGCGCGCTCGAGCTGCACGCCCGTCGGCGGAAGCCCGCGCCGCGCGATCTCGACGCCCGTCGTCAGCCGCAGCCCGCGCCGCATCGGCGCGATCACGTAACCGTATTCGCGATCGACGATCGGCGCCGACGGCACGCCACGTTCGGACGGCGCGTAGTGCATGTGATAGCCGCGCTTCTCGCGCAGCGGGATCTTGTAGCCGAACTTGCCGAACACGGTATCGGACCACGGGCCGAGCGCGACGACGACGGCCGGCGCGGCCGCCGGGCCGTCGTCGGTCCGGACCTGCCAGCCGGGCGACAACGCGTCGAGGCTCGCGGCGTCGCCCGTCAGCAGCGTGCCGCCGCCTTGCACGAACAGTTGCGCATACGCTTTGACGAGCGCGGCCGGATCGATGACGCTTTTCGGGTCGAGCCAGTGCAGCGCGCCGCAAAAGCCCGGCGCGAGGCTCGGTTCGTGCGCGAGCAGCGCCGCCGCGTCGAGCGGCGTGATGCCGAGCCCGTGGCGGCGCGCGGTGAGGCCGGCCTCGGCCACGCCGCGTTCGAACGCAGCAGGCGTGCGGAACGCCTCCAGCCAGCCGCTCGCGCGGATCAGTTCGCCGGCGCCGGCCCGCGCGATCAGTGCGTCGTGTTCGACGATGCAGCGTTCGATCAGCGGCAGCATGTCGCGCGAAGCCGCCGCGTGGCGCAGCGGCGCCGATTCCCACCAGAACCGTGCGAGCCACGGCGCGAACGCGGGCAGCGACGCACTGTGCCAGTAGAGATCGGTCGAGCGGTTCAGCGCATAGCGCATCAGCGTGAACGGGCTGCGCGGGAACGGATACGGTTCGACCGACGAGCGCTCGATCAGCCCCGCATTGCCGAAGCTCGTGCCTTCGCCGGGCGCGCCGCGATCGACGAGGGCAACCTTGCGGCCGCGATCCTGCAGGTGCAGCGCGGCGGAGACGCCGACGATGCCGGCGCCGAGAACGATGACGTCGAAATCCATCGATGGTGAATGACGGTTGGCGGGGCGCCTGCCCGCGGTACGGTGCGCGCGCCCGGGTTGGACAGTGTTCGAGCTGCAAGCATACTCGCGGCGGCGCGCGGCACCAAGGGGCGCGTCGCTAACGGGGCAGGTCGCGCCACGCGGCCGAGAACCGGCGCGCGGCGTCGAAGCACACCGCGTCGCCGCCGGGCGCACCGATCAACTGCACGCCGACCGGCAGCTCGCCCGGTGCGAAGCACGGCGCGCTGACGACCGGCAGCCCCGCGAACGAGATCGGCTCGGTCTGTCGCGACGCCGGTGATCGCGAATGCGGGTGTTCAAGTTGGCGGGGAAGCGGTTGGGGGAGACGTCGTTTGATTTGTCGGCGGTGGGTGGCTCAGAGGTATCGCGGTTGTTCGCGCAACCGAACGCGAGAAGGCATTCGCGTCCGGTGCGTGGGTAGATCGTGTGACAACGGTTATCTGCAGTCGAGCGTCAGCATTGCGATGCCGTGATTCGTCAATCGACTGTGCAGTTTGTCGAGCCGACCGTGGAGGTAGTTGCAGACGGCGGCCCCATGCACTGGAAAACGTTCTGACTCACCAAGTAAGACCATATGAAGTTTGAGACAGCCGCGCATCCAATCCGCCGATTAATTCGCAGGCGTTGGCACTGAACCAACGATGGATGCCACACTCACCCAAAGCATCAAAAACAGCCCCAATTTCCCATACTTCCCACGATTTCTCCCGGGTGTATCCCACTGGTTGCGCACGCGACTTTCTACCTAAGATGAAGGAATCGTGCGCGTTAATTCGGTACCTGCACGCGCATGGAGGGAGGCAGTAGGCAGCGTCGGGACCGACGCCGGCGGATGTTCCCATCATGGATGCGAAAGTGCGCGCGTCCGCTGCCAGTTTTGCGACTGCAGCGACGCCAACGGGCGCGGCGGCAATGGCCGCGCGGGCGGGCCCCGGCCGTCTTGGCCGAACCGCTTCGCTGCGCCACGCGTTTCTCGCAATCGTTTGCGTTCTGAGTGCGGCACCTACCGTGCTCGCCGGGGTTCCCGCCGATGTTGACGATACGCTCGACACCGTGCGCATCGCCGCCGCCGCGAGCCCCGCCGATTCCCGCGATCCCGCCTTTTCATCACACGACACGGCCGTGCGTCAGGTCGTGCTCGGCATCATCAGCTTCACGCGCTGGCCGACGACGCCCGTTCGCCTGCATCTGTGCGTGACGGGCCGGCCCGACTATGCACGCGGCCTGACCGACACGCTGCAGGCCGGCTCGACGCTGCTCGACGTGCAGCGCGTGCGCTTCGACGATCCCGCGCTCGGCATGGCGTGCGACGTCGTCTATCTCGGCACCTTGAGCGAAGGCGAGAGAACGCAGGTGAGGGCAGCAGTGGCCGGCCATCCGGTCCTGACGATCTCGGAGCACGACCCGTCCTGCACCGCAGGCGGCATGTTCTGTCTCAACGTCGACGGCGAACACGTGTCGTTCGACATCAATCTCGACGCCGTGGCGCGCAGCGGCGTGCGCGTGCACCCGAACGTCCTCAATCTCGCACGACGGCCGGTGACGCCATGACACGGTCCGCACCCCCCGTTTCCGCTTCGCGCCTGCCGCGCCCGACGCTGCAAAGCGTGTTGCGTCGTGCGCACCTGCGCCTCGCGTTCGTCGCCGTCGCGATGGCCGCCGTGTCGTTGATCGTCGTCGCCGTGATCGCGTTGCGAGCCTATGCCGGCAACAACCTGAACCTGCTGGCGCGCTCGCTCGGTTATACCGTCGAGGCGGCGCTCGTGTTCGGCGATCGCATCGCGGCGAACGAGGCGATCGGGATGATCGCCGGCGACGAGGACGTCACGCAGGTAGTCGTCACCGACAGCAAGGGACAACTCTTCGCGACGTGGCAGTTGCCGGCCGGAAACGGGATCGCGCGGCTCGAGCGCGCCGTCGCCGCCGTGGCGCTACCCGGGCCGGTTACCGCCCCGGTGATGCATGACGGCATCATCGTCGGCCACGTCGTCGTACGCGGCCGAGGGCATCAGTTCTTCGGCTTCCTGCTCGGGGGCGTCGGCGGCATTCTCGGCTGTCTCGCCTTCAGCGTGTTCGGTGCGTATGTCAGCTCCAAGCGTCTGCTGCACGACATCGTTTCGCCGCTGCGCGCGCTGGCGGGCGTCGCGCACGCGGTGCGGCGCGAGCGTGCGTTCGGGCGCCGCGTCGAGCCCGCGGCGATCGATGAACTCAACCAGCTCGGCGACGACTTCAACGCGCTGCTCGACGAATTCGAAGACTGGCAGAACACGCTGCGCGACGAGAACGCGTCGCTCGAACACAAGGCGACGCACGATGCGCTCACCGGGTTGCCCAACCGCGTGCAGTTCGAGTCGCGCCTCGCGCTTGCGCTTTGCGATGCGACGTTGACGGGGCAGCGCGTCGCCGTTCTTTATCTCGACTGCGACCGCTTCAAGGAGATCAACGATTGTCTCGGCCACGACGCCGGGGACGCGGTGCTGATCGGCATCGCGTCGCGGCTGCGCACGCGGGTGCGCGAGGCCGATCTCGTCGCGCGCCTGGGCGGCGACGAGTTTGCGGTGATGCTGGCGACGGTGCCCGAAGCGGGCAGCGTGTGCCGGATCGCCGACGAGATTTTGTCCGGCATGGCGCTGTCGATCGAGCTGTCCGACGGCCGCGTGGTGGCCACCATGATGAGTGCCGGCATTGCGCTGTATCCCGATCACGCGTCGGACGCGAGCGGCTTGCTGCGCGCGGCGGATATCGCGATGTACCGCGCCAAGCGCGCGCGGCCGGGATCGTGGCGGTTGGCGGAGAGCGTTGCAGGGCCGGTGTGACGTTGATCGACTCGCGCTGCGGGCGAGGCCGCAGCGGCGGTTAAAAGAAGCGCTTGCAGAGCGGGCGCGATAGAAGGGGATGCGAAATGAACCACTCGTTTCCTGTGAGCATGGGGCGGATGTGCGTCGGGAGTGCGCTGCTGCTGGGCATGCTGCTGGGGGGCTGCAAGACGCCGCCGCTTCATCGCGGGCTGACGCAGACGCAGGTCACGGCGCTGAAGTCGGCCGGGTTCCAGGAGACCGGGCAGGGATTCGAGTTCGGTTCGACCGGGCCGATTCTGTTCGATTTCGATCGGTACAACCTCAAGCCGGATGTCAGGCGGATCGTCGAGCGGATCGGGCGGACGTTGCAGTCGGCGGGAATCAACGGGGTGCGGGTTTATGGGTACTCGGACGACGAGGGGGAGGCTGCTTACGATTTGGAGTTGTCGAGACGGCGGGCCGAGGTCGTTGCTGTCGAACTGGTCGACGTCGGACTCGATGCGAAGCGGATCGCGATCGTCGGGAAAGGGAAGCGCGATCCGGTAGGAGACAACAAGACGCCGGCAGGGCGGGCGCAGAATCGGCGGGCGGCGATCGTGGTTTCGCCGCGGTGAGGGAGGTGCGCCGCGATATCGATTGCACGCCTGCCGACCAGTAGGCTGTCTAGTATGGTTGCTCAAACACTGCGCCCGGAATGCCTTGGTGCGGTCAGTTCGTTTTAACTGTTTCCTGCCATTGTCACGCAGACGCCTGAGGATGCAGTGTCACGGTTTTCATTGCAGGCCGTCGCGCTGCTTCGGCGCGGCGTGCCGCCTCCGGGCACCCGGCCGGTGGTCTCTTTTTCGGATTTTCAGGGCCCGAACGAAAACGTTTGCAGGACATCTTTCAAGCGGTCGGGTTTTACCCTACATTATCGGGGCTGCGGGCCGGCGAGCCGGCTCATGGAACCTGAGATCACACGCAAGGAACAAGAATGAGTTTCGCTCCGAACGGGGGTATTCCCAGTGGATTGGGCGGTAGTGCGCTCGGCTCGTTGAGCGCGCTCGGGGGCCTCGCCGGCCCGGTGGCGTCGAGTGTGGCCGGCAGCCTGGGGCCGCTCGCCGGCCTGGCCGGGCACGTCGACACCGTCCAGCGCGCGATGCAGCTCGCGCAGACCGGCTTCTCGCTGATGGACAAGACGCCCGGCGCGATTGCAGAGGCGATCAACGGCGCAGCTAACCCGGCACGCCTGACCCAGCTCAACCGCTATGTGACGCTCGACACGCCGCTCGGCCCGGATGTGCTGCTGGTCAGCGCGGCCGTCGTCGACGAGCACGTGAACCGCTTGCCGGAAATCCACCTCGACCTGCTGTCGCATCGCCACGACCTGCGGCCCGAGGACCTGATCGGCCAGCAGGTCAAGATCCGCTTCGACCAGCAGGCGCGCCTGTCCACGCTCGAACGCGTCGTGGCGTCGGGCACCGGCGACAACGACCGCTATTTCGACGGCTACGTCGCGTCGTTCGACCGCGCCGGCAACCCCGGGAACGTCACGCAATACCACCTGACGGCCGTGCCGTGGTTCTGGTTCCTGACGCGCTCGACCGACTGCCGGATCTTCCAGAACAAGACCGCGCAGGACATCCTCACCGAGATCTTCCAGGAACACGGTTTTTCCGATTTCACGTTCGACATCCGGACGAGCCAGAAGCCGCTCGAGTACGTCGTGATGTACCAGGAGAGCTACTACAATTTCTGCGCGCGGCTGATGGAGCAGGAGGGGCTCGTGTGGACGCACCGCTACGAGAAGGACAAGCACTTTCTCGTGATCGGCGACACGAACCTGCTGTTCCGCCCGATCGAAGGGCTCGCCACCGTGCCGTTCGCCGCGACCGAGGCCAGCGAGGGCAGCGGCATCGACCAGTTGCACGAAGGCCGGCGCTTCGGCGTCGGCAAGGTCACGTTCCGCGACTTCAATCACCAGAATCCGTCGTCCCCGCTGATGCTGGTGGAGGCCGGGCCGCAAAACCTCAAGCATGCGCGGCTCGATGCGACCGAGCGGTTCGAGCACCAGTCGCTGTACGACCACGGCGACGACGGCCACCGCTACGCGCGTTACGCGATGGAGGCCGAGGAGGCGCAAGCCCATCGTTATACCGGCGGCGGCTATGCGTGGCGCATGACGACGGCGGGCGCCGTGACCGTCGCGAACCACCCCGTCCTCGAAAACAACCAGGAGTACGTGATCCTGCACGTGCGTCACGAGGCCGTGAACGACTATACGCAGCACAGTGCGAAGCTGCCGTACCGCAACAGCTTCTCGCTGCTGCCGAAGAAGATCCCGTACCGCGCGCCGCGCGCGACGCCGAAGCCGGTGATTCACGGCACGCAGTCGGCGATCGTCGTCGGGCCGAAGGGCGAGGAAATCTATACGAACGGCAGCGCGGTGAAGGTGCATTTCCCGTGGGACCGGCGCGGCAAGAAGGATGGCTCCGATTCGATGTGGGTGCGCGTGTCACAACCGTGGGCGGGCGACGGCTGGGGCGCGGCCGCGATTCCGCGGATCAAGCAGGAAGTGCTGGTGGCGTTCAATCAGGGCGATCCGGATAACCCGGTGATCGTCGGCCGCGTGTTCAACGGCGAGCAGGGCAACCCGTATCATGGCGCGGCCGGCCAGACGATGGGGATCAAGAGCCAGACGCACAAGGGGCAGGGGTCGAACGAGTTGCTGATGAGCGACGTCAATGGCGCACAGATGTTCTACATGCATGCGCAGAAAGACATGCATACCGTTGTCGAGGACGCGCAATGGACTCAAGTTCTCAAAGGCGACCGGACCGTCGAGGTCGGCAAGGGCAACCATACGACGGCTGTCACGGTTGGCAACCTGTCGGACGTTGTCATGCAGGGCAATACGCTGCATCAGACTCCGCAGGGTGTGCACACACTGGAAGCCAAGGAGCTCTGGATCAAGATCGGCGGCGACGGCGGCACGCGTATCCACATGACTGCTGACTCGATCGACATCTATAAGGGCGAGTCGGTGATCCACCTGGATGACAGCAACATCAATATCCAGGCTGCTAGAACCGACATCAATCCGAAGAACGGCTGATACCAATAAGGATAACAAAGCATGTACCAGATGCAGGAAGGCACATTGGCGCTGCCCGTGGAGTGGCAGGACAAAACGATGAACGTATTTGTGTCGGCAGCGACTGGCACGGAGGGCGTGAGTTTCGTGATCACGCGCGAGCGACTGCCGTGGGGCATGAAGTTCGCCGAATATGTGTCAAGCGAAATCCGGAAGGTGGCGAAGCAGGTTCCAGATTATGCCGAGGTGGCAAATGAAGACGCCACCGTATCCGGGCGCGCCGCGCATGTGCACGAGTTTACTTGGACGAACAACCAGGCGCCCATTCACCAGCGGCTGACGATGGTGGAATACGGGCAGGTTGTCCTGATGCTCACCTTTACTGCGCCCGGTACGCTGAGTGACACACAGCGCGAACAAATCCGGGCGGTGATTCAGAGTCTTCAATTGCGCGATCCGATCTGAGGTTGCAATGTCGGACACGCCGAATTACGACGAGCCGAGCGGCAGCGCGCAGGAACGTCTCGATCAGATCGCCGGGCTGGAGGACGGTGAAGCCGCGAAAGCGGCCGAGCAGCCGTTTTACGAGCACCTCAACTACGGGATGCTTGGCGCCGATGCGGGCCTGACCGCCGTTGAGGGGACGGCCGCCGGGCTGAGTGCGGCCGGTACAGCGCTGGCTGGTGGCGCGACCGGCGGGGCGGCACTGGGTGCGGGCGCAGTTGCGGCGGGCACTGTCATGCTTCCACTCGCGATTGCAGTCGGTGGCGCCTGGGCACTCGACAAGGTTGGTTTCACTGGATGGCTCTCCGGGCAATTCACGCGGGTCGGCGATGCACTGGGCCTGACGATCGGCCACGGCGATCCGCATCCCGCCTGTGTAGGCGATCGCATCGCGCATTCGTCGGGGTTTATGGGAATCCTCACCGGCATTGCCGTCGGGGTGGCGATCGGTGTTGCGGTGGCGGCTACTGTGGCGACTGGCGGACTCGTCGGCGGGTTGATCGTCGGGGCGTGCCTGGCGGGCGGCCTGACGCTCGGCGGTGCGCTTGCGTCGGCCAGTCAGAGCATGGGCAGCAACTGTGGGGAGATCAAGACTGGATCGGACAATGTGTACTTCGAGGGCAAAAAGGTCGCGCGTGTCACGGATCTGGTGAAGTGTGATCACCATTCGAGCGCACCGCAGGCGCTCGTCGACGGCAGCAAAACCGTGTTCGTCAACGGGCTGCCGCTGGTGCGGATCGGCCACGAGACCCACTGCAGCGGCAAAGTCAATTCGGGGCGCAACAGTATCTGGATCGACAAGACGACTGGAAATTATGGCCCGAAGAACCCGGAGCTGTCCGCGACGCAGGAATTCCTGGCGGGTTTGATCGGCGGGATTGTAGGCGGCGGAGTTGGAAAAGTTGGCGGCAAGGGGCTGCGGGCGGTGCGCGAAAAATTCCGGCCCGAGCCCACCCGATCGGCAGAGCAGAGGGGTACCAAGGACGAGAATCGACCGAAGTGCAAGGACCCGGTTGATCCGGTATCCGGAGAAATGCTGGAGATCCGCACGGATCTGGCCATTCCTGGAATCCTGCCTCTTGAGTTTAAACGACGCTATCGGACTCGATCGGACGATCATGGATTGCTCGGTCACCGCTGGTCGGACAACTGGTCGCAGCGATTGGCGTTCGATGGTGGCCGCTTCGTGCGATTCCACGATGGCGCAGGTCTGGTGATCGGCTTTGACGCGCCGGATATGGCGCTCAACGGCATTAACCTGCGTGAGCCGCGTTATCGGCTGGTTGGAAGTCGCCTTGAGCCGCGCATCTTCGATCGTGACACTCGGCAACTGCGTATTTTCGCGCCGCTCGTCGACGGGCGCTCGTCTCGCCTCGAACGGATCGAGGACCTCGACGGCAATACGGTTGCCTTCTCCTACGATTCCACGGGTCGCTTGAGCAACCTGGCCCATAGCGATGGCTATCGAGTGGAAGTGGCCTATCACGGACGTGAACGTGAACCCGAGCGGATCGTTTTGCACGATGCCGAAGGGTATGTGCGAACGCTTGTCGACTATGGCTTCCAGGGCGGCATGCTCAGCCGCGTGGCGAGCCTCCAGTTCGGGGAGTTTCACTATGCCTACGACGAACACGGCTGGATGACCCAATGGCGGGACACAGATCAGACCGATGTTCGATATCGGTACGACACCGCTGGTCGAGTGATCGAGACGGGCACTCGTCAGGGCTATCACACCGGGCGGTTTGTCTACGAAGCTGGCCGCACGCGCGTTTTCGACGCCGACGGTGAACGAATTTTCGACTATAACGACGAGGGTTTCGTCACCGCCGAAATCGATCCGCTAGGCCATAGCATCCGCTCGGAATGGGAATTCGGCCGCATGATGGCCCGGATTGATCAGCTTGGGCGACGGACGGACTATCGATACGATGAGCAAGGTCAACTGATTTCGGTTACGGACAGCTCGGGGCGCACGCTTGGCTTCGAATACGATGACGCGCAGCTGCTCACTGGAGCGAGTTTGCCGAACGGCGGCCGGATCAAGCTCGAGTACGATCATCTGCGCCGATTGATTGCACGCACCGAGCCGGATGGCACCAAGACGACCTATCGCTACGGCCCGAACGGCGAACTGCTGCGCATCGTCGCTGGCGATCGCGAAACTCGCCTCGACTACGACGACCGGTTTCGACTGACCGACATCGTATTGCCGACGGGCGCTCGTTTTCGGCGCAAGGTCGACTTGTTGGGTCGGATACTGGAGGAAACGTCGCCCGATGGGCATGTGACTCGCTTCGACTACACCGACGGCCCGGACAATCCGCGTGGCCATCTGAGAGCGATTACGCGCCCCGATGGTACGGTTTCGAAAGCGCAATACAACAGCGAGGGCTTGCCGGTTGAGTGGATCGATCCGCTCGGTCGCACGACTCAGCGAACCTATGGTCCGTTCGATCTGCTCACGGCATCGATTGATGCTGCCGGCCATGCCACGCGTTTCGAGTACGACCACGCGACGCGATTGACCAAGGTCGTCAACGCACTGGGCGAAGCCTACACCTACCGCTACGATGCAGCTGGGCGGCTCGCAACGGAAATCGACTGGGGCGGCCGCACGACCCAATACGAGCGGGACGCTGCCGGGCGCCTCCTCACGAAAACACTGCCTGATGGTGGACAGTGGCGTTACACGTACGATGGTTTCGACCGTCTCGTCGAGGTCGATGCTGGGGATGTGAAGCTTGCGTATCGCTATGACTTGAGTGGACGATTGGCGTCAGCCGAAGTGCAAGGTGAGCACGCTCATGTGACGCGCTTTGCTTACGACAGGAACGGACGACTGATCGGCGAGGATCAGCACGGCGAACTGCTGCGGCACGTCTACGACGCTGAGGGGCAGCGGCGTCTGCGGATGACGCCGCGGCGGGAGACGGCCTATGCATACGATGCACTGGGTGCGCTGACGCAGGTCGGAGGGCTCACGATCCATCGCGACGGCCTGGGACGTGAAATCGGTCGGCAAGCGGGGACGTTCGTTACTCAGCATCAATACGACGCGCTCGGCCGCCTCCGCCGACAGATCGCGGGCCCTGCCGTAGCATTCGAGGCCTTGCAAGCCGACCCGGCCCATGCGCTCGAGCAATTGACACGACAGGTCTATCATTACGACGCCGCTGGACAACTAGAGCGCGTCGACAGCGACGCCGACACGCTTACGTACCGGCGTGACGCGCGCGGCCAGATCGTTTCTGCAGAAAGTTTGCTGCAGCCGGCGGAGCACTTTCGTTACGACGCGGCAATGAACATTGCCGCGCACGGGCGCCAGGCTCCCGTGGATACTCACCATTACCACCGAGGCGGCCTGCCGGAACGGATCGGCCATGCGCGCTATCGGTACGACTCACGTGGCCGCACGATCGAGAAGACCGTCGAACAGCCCGGGTTCCGG
Source organism: Burkholderia sp. MSMB1072 (assembly GCF_001524725.1). Taxonomy (NCBI): domain Bacteria; kingdom Pseudomonadati; phylum Pseudomonadota; class Betaproteobacteria; order Burkholderiales; family Burkholderiaceae; genus Burkholderia; species Burkholderia sp. MSMB1072. The sequence goes on along the minus strand of NZ_LOYC01000018.1, from coordinate 2,430 downwards.
CCAAAGACGTGGCAATACACGTGGGATGGGCTCAATCGGCTAGTGAAGGTTGCGACGCCCGAACGCGGGGTGTGGCTGTACCGCTACGATGCTTTCAACCGCCGAGTCGAGAAGCAGCGACTCGGCAGCCGCGAAACCGTGAAGTTCCTATGGGACGGTCCGACGCTGGCCGAGCGCTGGATCGAGCAGCGAGACGGTACGACTGGTCAGGTCGTGACCTGGCATATCGAGCCGGGCAGTTTCTCCCCGCTCGCGCAGGAGACCGAGGATGGTCTATATCCGATCCTGACCGACCAGATCGGCCTGCCGAGAGCCGTGTTCGACGAACAAGGCCAGCCGGTGTGGAGGGCCGCGTATTCGTTGTGGGGAAAATTGCTGCCGGTTAGGCGAGCAGCTAATGACATACAGAACACGCCGATCGACACGACGCTACGCTTCCCTGGTCAATGGGCAGACGATGAGACCGGGCTCAGCTACAACCTGAATCGCTACTACGATCCCGATTCCGGGCAGTATCTCAGCTTCGATCCGATCGGACTGGAGGGCGGGCTGCGGACGCAAGGTTACGTCGCCGATCCTTTCGTCGAGTTCGATCCCCTCGGCCTCGCTACGTGCGAGACTAGCGACTCTCAAATTGATAAGGGTTTGAGCGGCCGGGGGGTTCGCCCGGGGCCAGGTGAGCGTTCGCTGACGCGGGAGCAATATCGCGAATTGATGCGTAATCGAAATCAGGGCGATGCACTACAGGCCGCTTTGGATCAGAAGATTGCGTCTCAGGACTACGTCTATCGCGCAACTACGTGGAAAGCTATTGAAAATTACCGCAAGCAAGGCAGCATCAGTGGCTATAAGGGTGCAGGAACGTACATGTCGACAGACTACGTCGGGACAAATCAAGGCGTGCTGATGGATCGCGGTCAGGTTTTCCAACACTGGGGGCCGCCCGACGTATTGTTGAAAATCCCGACATCGGAGCTCTCTTCGGCAACCGTACCAAGACCGCTCGGAGGAAAACTTTCGGTTGGATGGGAACCAGAAACGTCGTTCTATCCGGCAGCAGGATCTGGTGGACAGAATCAGTTCATGGGAACAACGAAATCGTGGTCTGACGACTGGATTATTCCAGTCGACAAATCAATGTGAACGTCATGGATCAAGATATTCAAGATATGTTTCGGCGCTACCGCGATCGAGGTGTTGATTTGCAACAGCTACGCGCATGGTTAGATAACCAAGGAGCACGCGTCGAAGCACAAATTCCACGAGGTCAGTTGCTGAAGCTTCGGCGGGGAAGCGAAGCCCAGAGCAACGGAGCGATCGCTCAGTTGCTGCCCGCGTGCACGCACTGCCGTGGTATCGGGTTGCCCAAGCAGTTCGTGTCGCGCATGGAGTATCAGCAATATTCACAACGCCGTGATGCTGCTGTTGCAAGCGGAATTCTTACGGAAATCGTTCCGCCGCTTTTTGATTCCGAGGGCCCAGGCTCGGCAGGTTCTGCAATGTACTATCGTTGCTCTCAGTGTCATTCGATTTGGGTATTCGTGGAACCTGAGAGGGCGGAAAATGGATCATGGAATAGAGTTATTTAAATTAAATTCCATATGACCCGTCGGAAAAAAGGCGTGGTGACCAAGGGCAGTCATGTGCCTGTGGTGCTGGATATGCAAGACAGTAATTAGGCGTCGTTGCCGCTACGACTGCTTACTGCAACGAATTGCTATTGCATTGTTTGGCGTGAAGTGCGTGGTTGTCCAATCGAGAGGGTATGAGTACTGGAATTGCAATTTACGGGATAGATCCGACTCAGGCCGTCTCCACTCTAGAGGCGGCTGAAGATCTATTTCGTCAATTGGGCTCGGAGGCAACCAGGGCGATATTTTTTAAATTCGTCGTTCGAGGTGGGGAGAGAACTGTTGACGATCAAGAAACATCTCTCCCTGATCTGAGGTCAACAATATCGAATGGGGAAGTTTCCGCATTTCAGGTATTTAATGAGGTTGGCGTTCCGACTATTTCGTTTGGTTGCAATGTCCCGGAATTTTTTGAGAAAAACTCAGGATGATTTATCCTTTGAACGTACTCAACGAGAATCACTTGGAGATTCGCATCGATGATATTTCATTGAGGGAATGGATTATGTCTGATTCGTCTCGAGGTTCCTTGAGAAGTATTCCAGACAATATGTGGCTCTGGGCCGTCGAGGAGGCAGATTTGACCGCAGTAAACAACGCTTGTGGAGAAGCAGGGATATTGCTCGCTTGGCAAAAAGCACCTGCGAATAAGCCGGCGCGGAAATTGCCCTGAGGTCATTTTCAGAACGGTGCGAATCGTAACCAACTTACGGCGGTTGCGGATCTGGAGACCGAGGATGGTCTATATTCGATCCTGACCGACCAGATCGGCCTGCCGAGAGCCGTGTTCGACGAACAA